>JAFSXN010000167.1 GCA_017444015.1 Lachnospiraceae bacterium
AAAATAAAACTGAAGGCTTGTCCGTAATAACAAACCTTCAGTTGAACGTACTCAAGTCCAGATATAAACCGGCTTTCGACAAATATGAATCTTAAAAAAATCGTGACTACTTATACATTATTTTTCCGTGAATAGTAACCTCTGAAACCTCTCTGCAATATCCTTTTATATTTTCGAAAGATGTGGTATGATATAACCTGATATTTTGTGGTAATAAAGGAGTATGAGTCCATATATTGTGGATGATAGAAAGCATAACAGGGTATCCAGGGCAAGGCCGGGGCAGGGGAAAGGTAAATGAAAACGCAGGATGAGCTGAAGACACAGATATTAGAGTTGGTGAAGGAATACTGCGATATCTATCATCAAAAAAAGGAGTACCAGAAAGGAGACCGGATCCCATATGCTTCCCGCGTCTATGACAGTGCAGAGATGGTCAATCTGGTTGATTCCGCATTAGAATTCTGGCTGACGGCGGGCCGCTATGCAGAAGAATTTGATCGACGATTTGCGGAATATCTGGGGGTTCGATACTGCTCCTTAGTGAATTCCGGTTCTTCGGCTAATCTTCTTGCTTTTATGGCGCTTACCTCTCCGCTGCTGAAGGAACGGCAGATAAAGCGGGGAGACGAGATCATCACGGTTGCCGCTGGTTTTCCAACGACGGTAGCCCCGCTGATCCAATATGGAGCGGTACCGGTTTTTCTGGACGTGACAATACCGCAGTATAATGTCGATGTTTCACAGCTTGAAGAGGCTCTCTCTGATAGGACCAGGGCGGTTATGCTTGCCCATACTCTGGGGAATCCGTTTGATATTAAGGCGGTTAAAAGCTTTTGTGAGAAGCATGGTTTATGGCTGATCGAAGATAACTGTGATGCTCTGGGGTCGATCTATACGCTTGACGGAGAAGACCGTCTGACAGGGACGATCGGGGATATAGGGACTTCCAGCTTTTACCCTCCCCATCATATGACCATGGGTGAAGGCGGCGCGGTCTATACGAATGATCCGCTGCTTCATAAGATAATCCGTTCGTTTCGGGATTGGGGGCGGGACTGTGTCTGCCCATCGGGCAGGGATAACTTCTGCGGTCATCGGTATGACGGCCAATATGGAGAGCTTCCGACGGGTTATGACCATAAATATGTTTACTCTCATTTTGGCTATAATCTGAAGGCGACTGACCTGCAGGCGGCTATCGGATGTGCTCAGCTTACCAAGTTTCCTTCCTTTATCGAGAAAAGAAGACACAATTTTGATCGGTTAAGTCATCTATTGAGCAAGGCGGAAGAAAGCTACATTCTGCCGGCCCCCTGCGAGAATTCCAGACCGAGTTGGTTCGGCTTCCTGCTGACCTGCAGGGAGGGAGTAGACCGCAACCAAGTAGTGAGATACGTGGAAGAAAACAAGATCCAAACGAGGATGCTGTTTGCGGGGAATTTGATAAAGCATCCCTGCTTTGATGAGCTTCGGAAAAGCGGAGAGGGTTATCGGGTCATAGGAAACCTTGAAAATACAGAGAGGATTATGAGGGATACATTCTGGATCGGTGTTTATCCTGGAATGACGGACGAAATGCTGTGTACCATGGCAGAGGTCCTGTTGGAGGCACCCAATGTTTGATTTCACGTTTTATCGGGGGAAGAAGATACTTATAACCGGACATACAGGTTTCAAGGGCAGCTATATGTGTGAAGTCCTGTTGAAATATGGGGCCAAGCTATATGGCTATGCGCTGGATCCACCGACGGACCCGAGCCTTTTTATGCTTTGCGGATTGCAGGAGCGGATGGATTCTGTTCAAGGAGATATCAGAGATCTTGCTCATTTGAAAAGAGTTTTTGAAAAAGTACAACCGGAGATCGTGATCCATATGGCAGCTCAGCCTATTGTCAGAGAATCCTATCAAAGACCGGTGGAAACCTTTGAGACAAATGTGATGGGTACGGTAAACCTTTTGGAATGCTGCAGATTGACTGAGTCAGTCAAGTCTGTAGTGAATGTTACAACCGATAAGGTATATCGAAATATGGAGTGGAGCCGAGGCTATGTAGAAACAGATGTTCTTGATGGATACGATCCTTATTCCAATTCAAAGTCTTGTTCCGAGTTGGTGACACATAGTTATATCCGGTCTTTTTTTCAAGGACAAAGAGATATAGCAGTTTCAACATGCCGCGCTGGAAACGTGATAGGCGGGGGCGATTTCGCGAGAGATCGGATCATTCCTGATTGTATCAGGGCGATGGAACGAGGGGAGGAGATAATCGTTCGGAATCCTTCCTCAATCCGACCATATCAGCATGTCTTGGAGCCGGTTTGCGCCTATTTGATGGTCGCTATGGAACAGCATAAGGATCCGCTCCTGGCTGACTGTTACAATGTTGGACCAGAGGATGCGGATTGCTGTACGACAGGAGAGCTGGTCGATATATTTTGCAAAAAATGGAATGAAAAAAGGGTTGGGGAAGAAAACCGGATCGCAGCCTGGAAGAACAGATCTGACCAGGGGCCGCATGAAGCCGGTTTGCTCCGTTTGGATTGCGACAAGATAAAAAGAACATTTGGATGGATGCCTCGTTGGAACATTGAAGCTGCGCTGGAGGAAGTAGTACGTTTTGCAAAAGGGAAAATAGAAGGAAGGGATATTTTGGCTTTGCTCGATGATACTATAGATAGCTATTTGATGCTCGATGAGCCTGGAGGTGTCATTATCTGATGAAAAAAATATGCATTGTGACGGCGACCCGTGCGGAATATGGGTTATTAAGGCCGATCATCCAAAAATTCATACGAAGAAAAGAGTATTCTATCCATGTTGCTGTAACAGGAATGCACCTTTCTCCGGAATTTGGTCTAACCTATAAAGAGATTGAGGCTGACGGTATACAGATCGATAAGAAAATAGAGATCTTACTGAGTTCTGATACTCCGGCATCTATCAGTAAAAGCATGGCATTGGCACTTATCGGATTTGCTGATTATTTCGAAGAGCTACGCCCTGATCTGGTGATCGTCCTAGGAGACCGTTATGAAACCTTATCTGTTGCTTCTGCTGCTATGAACGCACGGATCCCCATCGCCCATCTGTATGGGGGTGATGTTACGGAAGGAGCAGTAGATGATGCGATAAGACACTCTATCACGAAGATGAGTTATCTGCATTTTACAGCAACTTTAGCCCATCGGCAAAGAGTCATTCAGATGGGGGAATCTCCTGAGCGGGTTTTCTATGTAGGAGCCATGGCGGTAGAAAATGCCAAGACGGTGAAGCTGCTATCAAAGACAGAACTCAAAGAGGCTCTTGGGTTCGATTGGGGAGATAACAGGTTAGCTGTGGTCACTTTTCATCCGGTAACCCTGGAGGATAACACAGCGGGAGAGCAATGCCGGAATCTCTTATCTGCCTTGATGCAGATTGAGAGTTTAAATATCATATTTACAAAAGCGAATGCAGATTCGGATGGCCGAATAATCAACCAGCTTTTGGATGACTATGGAAGAAAGCATCCGGAAACTTGTCGGGTAGTAGCATCACTTGGACAGCTGCGATATTTGAGCGCTGTTTCCTTGGCTGATGTGGTGATCGGTAATTCCAGCAGCGGATTGACAGAAGTTCCCTGCTTTCATGTGCCTACGGTCAATATAGGAGACAGACAGAAAGGGCGTGAAGCTGGAAAAACGGTCATTCATTGCAGAGCAGAAACTGAGAGTATAGCAAAAGCAATACATAAGGCGCTTTCGGATACTTTCAGACAGGACATAAAGGATGCCCCGAATCCATATGAACTAGAGGGTACTTCCGATAGGATCGTTGAGATCATTTCGAAAGAGCTTATGACAGATACGATCGAGCTGAAGAAAAAGTTCTATTCGATCTAGAAGCTGTTTGTAAAAATAAGGTATCGTGTTAGAAAGAACTAAGATCTTAAACTGGGGAAAAATTGGAGGAGTTTATTTGAAATGTATTGCTGTTATCCCTGCCCGCAGTGGTTCCAAGGGACTCAGGGATAAAAATATAAAGGAATTAAACGGAAAACCGTTGTTAGCATATACGATCGAAGCGGCAGCGGAAAGCGAGGCGTTTGATACGATCCATGTTTCTACAGACTCTGAGGAATATGCAAAGATAGCTAAGGAGTATGGTGCTGATGTTCCGTTCTTGAGAGCTCCTGAATACGCTACGGATTCCGCTGCGACCTGGGATGTTGTAAAATATACTGTAGAGCAATACGAGAAGCTGGGAAGGAGCTTTGATGTGGTTGGCCTTCTACAACCGACTACCCCGTTGCGAACGGCTATGGATATCCGCAACGCGTTTCAGCTCCTTATCGATAAGCATGCGAATGCTGTAGTTTCTGTCTGTGAAACAGACCATTCTCCTTTATGGACGGATGTACTTCCAGAGGATGGAAATATGAAGGGCTTTGTGAAAAAGGAGTATCGTCAGCTTCCCAGACAGGAAATGCCAACCTATTATAGAGTCAATGGGGCGATCTATCTGGTCCGCATAGAATGTTTGGGGGATATGACGATCTTGTATGATGATAATTGTTACTCCTATGTTATGAGCCGTCAACATTCTATAGATATAGATACGCAAATTGATTTTATCATAGCGTCAGAGCTACAAAAAATGAATGATTCAAATTGGTAATCGAAAATGGCGAAAGATATTGTTATTGTCGGATCCAGTGAATTTGCGAAAGAGATCGAATGGATCATCAAGCGTTCAAATTGCATTTCCAGGAGGTATAATTTTCTTGGATTTATAGATAATGATATATCGATCACAAATGTCATAGGAAACGATGACTTCCTATATCACTACGATCAGGAGTTAAGCGTAGTGATAGGGATAGCAGATACGCATATCAGGCGCAAATTGGCAAGCATTTTTTGTCAGAACAGTCACCTGAGATTTCCGAATCTCATAGACCCGAGCGTTATATATCCGGAGGATATCCAATTAGGGCAAGGAAATATCATTTGCGCAGGGAGTGTGATCACTGTAGATATCAGTATAGGCAGCTTTAATATAATCAACCTGAACTGTACGGTAGGACATCAAGCATGTCTTCATGATTTTATCACACTAAATCCGGGAGTTAACGTTTCTGGCGATGTCGTCCTTGAAGATGGAGTAAATATTGGAACGGGATCGCAGATACTTCAAGGAAGGACAATTGGGGCAAATACCATTATTGGAGCAGGGGCTGTTATTACTTGTGATATTCCTAATGATTGTACAGCTGTTGGTATTCCTGCAAAGGTGATCAAGGATAGAAGAGGGAATGATTATTTCGGGTAGAAGGCAAAATGATGAACATTCTGGTTATTGGTCTTGGTTCGATGGGGAAGAGAAGGATCCGATTGATCCTTGAGTTGGATCGCGGATATACCTTGATAGGGGTAGACAAGCGTGACGATAGAAGAAAGGAAGTTTCTGATCTTTTTGGGATCCTCTGCTTCGAAACAATAAATGATGCAAGTCTGGCTATTCAGATTGATGCCGCCTTTGTATGTACTACTCCCGTTTCACACGGTAATATCATCACAGATTGCTTGGAACGACATTGGAATGTTTTTTCGGAGCTAAATCTTGTTTCAGATGGATACGAAAAAAACATCCGTATGGCTAAGGAGAATCAGTGTGTTTTATTCTTGTCCTCCAGTTTTTTATATAGAGGAGAGATCCAATATATCAATGGACGGGTGGATCTGAGCAGGAGATGGAATTACATTTATCATATAGGGCAATATCTGCCGGATTGGCATCCCTGGGAGAGTTATAAAGACTTTTTTATCGGTCAAAAGAGAACAAACGGTCCGAGAGAAATACTGGCTTTAGAGTTGCCATGGATAGAGTGGGTTTTTGGGGATATTAAAAAGATCGGCGCTATTTCCGATAAGCTTACAGGATTAGAGATCGAGTATCACGATAATTATATCATACAGCTGATCCATGAAAATGGTACAAAGGGAGTGCTTTTGGTTGATGTAGTATCCCCTGTTGCGGTGAGAAGGTTTGAGTGCTATACGGAGAACCGTTATATAAGATGGGAAGGAACTCCGGATACATTGTTTGAATATGATCCTGCTGAGAAAAGTTTGGAGCAGATTGAAATAAAAGAGCAGGAGCATCAACGGGGATATCAGGCGTTTGTGGTTGAAAATGCATATGAAAAGGAAATCGTGGAGTTTTTTGATGTTGTATTATATGGAAATAAAGCATCGTACAGCTTTGAACAGGATCGAAAAATACTGGATCTGATAGATTCGATCGAAGCATATTGATCGTATAGGCAGAAGGATTTATGAAAATATGTATGATCGGTCTGGGGTCGATCGGGACAAGACATCTGAAAAATTTAAAAAAAACATTGTCTGCGAGGGGGATCACAGCTGAGATCGATGCTCTTCGAAGCACTCAAAGATCGCTGGGCAGTGAGATCGTCAATGAGATCTCGGCGATGTATCACTCTTTTGAGGATATGCCAGCAGATTATGATATAGTGTTTGTAACAAATCCTACCAGCATTCATTTTGAAACGATTCGGGCAGTTTCCGGGAAAACGAGGCATCTTTTTATTGAAAAGCCGGTTTTTTCAGAGACGAACGTTGATTTGTCCGAGCTGAATTTGATTAAGGGAAATATTTATTACGTGGCTTGTCCCCTTCGCTATAAGAGTGTTTTGCGAAGACTAAAGGAAATCATTGCCGGGGAGTGGATCTTTTCCGTTCGAGCGATCTGCTCCTCCTATCTGCCTGATTGGCGAAAGGGAGTCGATTACCGGATGGTTTACAGCGCGAAGAAGGAGTTGGGCGGCGGTGTAGTACTGGATCTGATCCATGAATGGGATTATCTGCGCTGGTTATTCGGGGATCCCCTGGATATTTCCATGCTGCAGGGAAGGTTTTCGGATCTGACGATCGATACGGATGACCTTGCTGTATATCTGGCAAGATATTCCGATAAAGTGGTGGAACTGCATTTGGACTATTTTGGGCGGAAGCCACAAAGGAAAATCGAACTTTTCTGCAAGGATCATACAATAACAGTCGATATCATGTCGAATCGTATCTGCTGGGCAGATTCAGCCGGAGAGGGCGAGGAACAGCTTGAGAATAATGATTTTTATCTGGATGAAATGAACAACTTTTTGGATATGGTGCTTCTTGGAACGCCAAACGAGAATTCGATTGAATGGGCGTATGATACTTTAAGAATTGCGAAGGGAGAGCTACAAAAAGCATAATGAATTTGTTATTTACGGTTTGTGCAAGGGCAGGCTCGAAAGGGGTCAGGAATAAGAATATCAGAAAGTTAGGGGACTATCCGATCCTATACTATACTATGTCGGCCTATGATCTGTTCTGCCGGAAGTATGGCAGTGAGTATCCGGCAATTGATTTTGCGCTGAATACGGATAGCCCGGAGCTTGTTGAGCAATGGAGAATTACAGAGATTCCCGGCGACTATATCCCACGCAAAAACGAGCTGGCAGGGGACAGAGTCGGAAAGATGGAAGTGATCCGGGATACCCTTCTTTCTATGGAAAAGTTGCATAATCGGCAATATGATGTTATTATGGACCTTGATGTGACATCCCCTATACGTAGTGTACGGGATGTCAAAGGGATACTTGATCTTGTGGTCAATGATCCCTGTGCTGATATTTCCTTCAGCGTGACCGGGGCCAGACGCTCTCCCTGGTTTAACATGGTAGATCGCAAAAAAAACGGATATTACGATAAGGTGGTCGCTTCGAATTTTGTTTCCAGGCAGGAGGCACCGGTTTGCTTTGATATGAATGCTTCGATCTACGCCTACCATAGGGAGTATCTCTTGAATTTCAAGGAGCGTCCCGCGAGAAAATCTCTGATCTGGGAAATGGAGGATACAGGGATTCTGGATATTGACAGTGAGACAGATTATGAATTGCTTTCGGTGATTGCGGATTATTTATTTGATAAGAAGAATGAGCTGTCAGAGATTAGAGCTCATATTAAGGATTTGATATAATGGATTTAGCGCGATATACAGTTCCGGAGGATATGTCGATTCTGGATACTATGAGGGTGATTAATGACGGAGCAAGGGCTAACGCCTTTATCTGCCGGGACGGGAGGCTGCTCGCTGTAGTAACGGATGGTGATATTCGAAGATATATCATCAAATCCGGCGACCTGAACCAGCCCATCAGTAATATTGCCAATTATGATCCCATTTTCTTGTATGAAAAGGATCGCGCCAAGGCTGAGAAGCTGATGCGTAAGATGTCTATTACCGCTGTTCCTGTGGTGGATGACGGCAAGATGCTTCTCGATATTGTTTTTGCTGTCGAAAAAAGAAGCATAGTCTATCCTACTCTGAAGGTTCCGGTAGTTATTATGGCGGGCGGTAAGGGAACCCGACTGAAGCCATATACCGAGGTTTTACCCAAACCGTTGATACCTGTGGGGGATCGGACTATAACCGAGCATATCATGGATCGGTTTGAAAGGTACGGATGTACTCACTTTGATATGATCGTGAATCATAAGAAAAATTTTATCATGTCCTATTTTCGCGATCATGAGAGGAAAAGGGATATAACCTTTGTGGAGGAGCCGGAATTCTGGGGCACCGCAGGCGGTCTTCGCTTGCTTTTTGGGAAGTATTCCGCTCCTTTTTTTGTGACCAACTGCGATATTCTGGTAGATGCGGACTACGAAGCGATTTTGAAAGCGCATAAAGAGCAGAATAATCTGATCACGCTCGTATGTGCTCGCAAGAAAATGACGATTCCTTACGGAACGATCAAGAAGAACGAAGAAGGTCAGATATTGGATTTAGAGGAGAAACCGGAGTTTTCTTTTTTGACGAATACCGGTTTGTATGTTGTTGAGCCTGATTTTCTGCAAAGGATTCCGGAGAATACATTCATTCATATTACTGATTTGATCAAAAGCGGGATCAGGGATGGGATCAGAATAGGTACCTTTGTGATCGATGAAGATCAGTGGATGGATATGGGGCAGATGGAGGAGTTGGAAAGGATGAAACGTCATCTGGAGCTAAAAGGTGAATTGTGAGTGAATTATACTGTATCACGCATCCTTTGTATCCGAGGATGAAAGATCAGGATGCAGAGAATGTTATTACAGCCGTAAAAAACGGTGGGGTTTTATAGAAAAAGATGAAATCTGAGTTAATAGGAAAAGATAGCAAAAGACGCTCAAAAAAAATAATGGCGATTGGTCCATTTCTGCTGTTACTGCTTGTTTTTTGCATGGCTGGAAGCTATGTGCGGCTTTCCTTTTTTGACATAGCTAAATATCTTCTGACTCAGTCATTTATAATAATAGTTGGTTTTTCTGTACTCTCAGGTATTGGTTTTCAAGCGAAAGATAGTTTACAGAAGGTATTTTTTTCTTATGCTGTGGGATATTGTATAAGTATTCTGATATATTTTTTATCTCTGATATGGGGAATTCAGCATTATGTTATATTTCCCGCTTGTATTGTGGGACTTGTATCCTTGCTGAATCTGCAAAGATGTTCAAGAAAGGTAAGTTCTTCTGCATTTGAGGAGGAAATACCGGCAGATATTGTAGCGGCAGTTATGATTTTAATATGTGTCTGCTCTATCCTAATGTTTCTGGGAATGGAGGTGACTAATGAGTCTGCCTTATTGACGGGATACTCTAATATTGACCAGGATTTGGCTTACTGGGTACATCATTCGCTCAATGCAACGAGAGGATATCCTCTTATGGATATCTCAAGTACGAATACATACTATTATAATCATTATTTTACTAATCTACATATAGCATTCTTGCATTTTATAACAGGGATTGACCTTTATTCACTTTGTTTCGTTTTTAATGAATATGTGATTGTTTTTTTGGTTATAGGCGGGATATATACCCTGTTTAGAGAATTTGTAAGTGAAAAATACACACTTTTGGGGCTGGGAATACTTCTTTTTTGTGCTCCGGCACAGAATAAAGTGTTTTTGTTTTACATTGCGCATATTTACCTTGGCTCTCACGGGACAGCTGAGGGATACGCAATGGAAATGTTTTCGTTTTATGCTTTCTACAGATTCGTTTTTTCCAGTTCAGCTAAGACACGATGGACGATGCTGCTTCCAATCCTTATGCTTGGCGTAACTGCCGGTTTAAAAGGGCCTAATGGATTGGTGGTGCTTTTTGGCATCGGAGCCGGGTGCTTATATATGTTGTTCAATAAAGAAAAGCGGTCTGCCGGATTCATTGCCGGAATATTATATCTTCTGGTATTTGGACTTGTAGTAATATTTGTTCTGAGGGGGCCGGAACTGGAAGCTACATTGCGTGGAAATAATGTTCATTCCTTGTCCTTTTCATTTACAGATACACTTTTGCATGCAGATTTTATGAAGGAATTGTATCAGAAACTTGTACTGTTGTCAGGACCGGTATTAGGGTATATTGGTTCTCTGATCTGCTATGTGTTTTTGTGTGCGATTACGGTGAATGTTTTTCTTGTAGTCGCATTAATTGTCGGAATAAGCTTGATCAATAGGAGGAGACAAGAAAGCTCATTTGATTTGATGAGCTGTTTATCATATAATAACGTTGTTATCATCTTGGAGATTATGATGTATCTTTTGGGGTTCCTGCTTTTTATCTTCATAAGTCATAAGCAGTTTTCTCAGACATATTTTGCATTTGCAGGATATCCCTTTGGGTTGCTTGCAGCCTTATCCGTGCTTAGTAAGGAAACCGTAAAAGAGATGACAAGAAAGAAGTGGTTGATTTCCATTGAGGTATTGTCAATTTTGATCGGTCTGAAACCAACGATAGGATCTTTTCAGCCGTATATTCACGATTCATTGTTGAAGATGCAGGGGATCATTGAAGAAAAACCATTGACTGGAAGCAGTTTAACACGAGAGGAACAAGAAGGCCTTCTATGGATTCGAGATCATTTGAAGGATGATGCGGTATTAATAACAAATAAGACTTTTGCTTGGAGTCATTCTTACTTATCCAGTTTTTTTACGGAACGGCAATTTTATGTTGAGAGCCTTGCAGGGAACAAAGAAAAAGTTGAATTGGTACGTGCGTATTTTACTGGCGAACCAGGTACAGATGAAAAAATAAAACGTGAAGGAATAGATTATGCTGTATTATATAGAAATGTTGACGAATATGCGGCTCCTGTTTTTGGAGATCCAGTCTATGAAAATGGTGCTATTATAGTTTTACAATTACAGGAAATGGATGGACTGGAATAAAATCGAGGTAAAGATTTGAAAAGGCAAAATAGCAGCAGACTGAAATATATTTTTATTAACCTTTCCATGTGCGAAAAGCTTCTTTCATGGACTCTTCCGAAGTTTGTATATGCGATGGGGATAGAAGAGGCTGCGGGATATCAGCCGGTGATTCTGGATTGGGAAAGGGATCTGGAATCGGAACCGGTTTATC
The DNA here is from genome assembly GCA_017444015.1 of Lachnospiraceae bacterium. Lineage (GTDB taxonomy): Bacteria > Bacillota > Clostridia > Lachnospirales > Lachnospiraceae > UBA2868. The sequence continues at coordinate 11,467 of JAFSXN010000167.1, forward strand.
AGAAGTTTGGCGCTGATTTTGTAAGTATCCGAAAGCTGAGAAGCGATAATATCAGTGGCTTTTTTTCGGCATTAGTCAGTGTCTGCAGGCTTTTTGTTTTTCATAACAGCGGAGCTAACCTTGTCAATTACCAGTATCACGGAGCGTATATCGGGGGGATGATATATGACAAGCTTGTACGCTTTGGAAAAGAAAAAATCTATACGATTGACCGCATGAAATTCCGAAGAGATTTCGGCAAGGTCCTGGGGATGGTCTGGCTTGCGGATACGATGGAGAAATACTTCGGAAGACATTCCGGCAGTCTCCTCGTTATGGATGATTTTGCTTTCGACGAGGGTATTATGACTATGGAAGCCGTTCTGCAGGATGTTGAGGTAAGGGAAAGTTCTTCTCTCTATGAGGGAGAGCTTGGTATAACAAAAGAAGAGATCAGAACAAATAAATGCAGCAGGATGCATAGCCAGGTCAAAGCAATCTATGATGCTCAAAAACCTTCCGATGATCCGTTTTATGAGGAATATGCGAAGGAATATTTTTTGAAGAGATTAGAGATCGTGACAGATAAGCAAAGTCTGCGCCCGTCCAGAGAAGAGTTTGTGGAGAAGCTGCATACGGATCCGGAGAAAAAAAATGTGTTTATCCTTGCGAGCTGTTTTGCGGATATTGCGCATGGAAAGGCAGATTATCTGTTCAGCGATTATTATGTGTTTACAGAAAAAACACTGGAAGCGACGAAAAAGCTTTCAAATGCTAACTGGATCATAAAAGCTCATCCATACTACCATAAGCTCTATAACGAGGAAAACCTTACGATCGAGCTTTACGAAAAATATAAAAATCCGAACCTGTATTATATGCCGGAGGAATGGGATAAAGCAGACCTTAGCGAAATAGCTGATGTGATTATTACCGCCATAGGATCCGGCGGGAATGAATATGCCTGTATTGGTATTCCTGTAATCCTTACAGCTTACGGTCCCTACTCCGGGTATGGATTTACGGAAGAGCCGGAAACAACAGAAGAATACTTTGAGCTATTGGGTCATATCGATAGCTTGGAGAGACTAAGTGAAAGGCAGAAAACCGAAGCGAAGAAGCTGCTTTTCTGCAGCAAAAGAAGTACCTATCAAAATATAGAAGATGATGAGTTCTCTGAATTATATATGAAAAACAGAGAATTGTTTTTCTCAGGCAAGAGGTCGCTCTCGGTGACAAACGAAAGCTTCAGGAAAGAGTTGGAACAAAGCTTTCCGGATAAGGAAGCCTTTCGAAAAACGATATGGTACCAAAGGGGAAATAACTATCAACGAAGGGTATGATAAAAAACAGCAGGATTGATTATGAAAGAAAAACTTGCAATTTTTGGCGGAAAACCGGTCAGGACAGAAAGAATCTATTATGGAAGACAATGGGTAGAGGAAGAGGACATTAACGAGGTGTCCCAGGTACTAAGGAGCCCGCTTATTACTTGTGGTCCCCGGGTCACCAGACTGGAGCAGAGGCTCTGTGAATATACGGGTGCTAAATATGCGGTTGCGGTATCAAGCGGAACAGCCGCCCTTCATTGTGCCTGTATAGCTGCCGGTATAGGGGAAGGGGATGAGGTTATTACTACGCCGCTTACGTTTGCGGCCAGTGCGAATTGTGCATTATATTGCGGAGGCCGGCCGGTATTTGCGGACGTCGATCCGGATACCTACAATATTTCCCCAAAGAGTATAGAAAACAATATTACAGAGAGAACCAAAGCTGTTGTCGCGGTCGATTATACCGGTCAGGCCGTTATGCTTGATGAGATCAGACAAATCTGCAGAGAGCACAAGCTGTGTTTGATTGAGGATGCGGCTCATTCCATCGGAACCGCTTACAAGGGAAGGAAGGTAGGAAGTATTGCGGATATGACTACTTTTAGCTTCCACCCGGTTAAAACAGTTACAGGAGGGGAAGGCGGGGCTGTTCTGACAAACGACAAAGCCTTGTATGAAAAGCTGCTGTTAGCAAGGGGGCACGGAATCGTTCACGATGAGGAGCTGATGGAAGAGGCACCGCACGAAGGCGATTGGTACTATGAGCAGATATCACTGGGCTTTAATTACCGAATGACAGATTTTCAGGCTGCTCTGATAGACAGCCAGATGAATCGTCTGGATGAGTTTGTCAGACGCAGAAGGGCGATTGTTGCCAGGTATAACGAGGTCTTTTCCGAGATGCCTGAGTTAATTATTCAAAAGGAGATACCGGAGTCGGATACATGTCGGCATCTATATATACTGCGGCTTAACCTGGATAGATTGTCATGCAGCAGGAGAGAGTTTTATGATGCGATGAGCGCGGAAAATATTCAGTGTCAGGTGCATTATGTTCCGGTGTACTGGTTCCCTTATTATAAACATTTGGGTTTTCAGAGGGGCTTGTGTCCGGAAGCGGAAAAAATATACAGCGGGATTATGAGCATTCCGTTATATCCTAAAATGTCTGATAATGATGTGGAGGATGTAATCCGTGCTGTGAAAAAGCTTGTCCGGTTTTACAGTCTTCTTTGAGGGAAAAGTTATTGCAGAACCTTTTTACCGAACATTTTACGCAGGAGTCGAGAAAAAGAGGAGGTAAGGATGGACTTAAATGAACAGCAGAATAAAAGGGTATATAGTGATAGTGTCACCAGATGGTCCAGAGATGAAGTACTTACAAACAAGTGGGGAGACCGCTATCTGGAATATCGTAAAAGATGGAACGGAGAGGTTGCAAAGGAAGGAGATATCGGGGATTTTCCGATGGAATATAATCTTCAGCTGGTTCACGGCTGTAATCTCGCCTGTGCAATCTGTCACAGTTCGAAGTGGACGAATAAAAGGATTGATGCTGAAATACTGAAAAGCGTTATGGAAGAGGCAAAGGAGCATCACTTGTGTTCCTGCTCCTTTGGAATGGATTCGGAATCCTTTATGGATACGGAGCTGCTTTTTCAGGCGATTGATATGGCTTCTGATGCAGGAGTGATGGATATTCTTATCGGAACAAATGGTCTTCTACTGACAGAGGAGACAGCGAAACGAGTTATTTCATCAGGGGTGGTTTCGCTAATAAAGATCTCCATAGATGCTTATACAGCGGAAACCTATCAAACGATTCGCAGATCCAATCAGTTTGACAGGGTAGTAGATAATGTGATCCGCATGGTAGAATTAAGAGATCAGATGAGTGCATCACTTCCACAGATACGGGTATCCTTTTGTAAAACCTATGCCAATAAGGAGGAGGAAAAGGATTTTATCAATAAATGGGAAAGGATTGTAGATCAGGTTGATATTCAGAATTATTCCAATCTGGTAGGTGTGTTTCAGGATGTTGGCCAGGGTAAGAAGATAGAATCCGATACCTGTAAAGATCCCTTCCGCAGAGTTGCGATTCTTGCAGACGGAACAGTTCAGTGCTGCTGTAATAACTATGAAGAGATTCAGCCCGAAATCATTCTGGGCAATGTCAGGGAGCATTCTGTTTATGAACTGTGGCACAGCGATAAGATGAAAAAGATTCAGAAGATGTTTTTGAATAAGGATCAGGCAGCCTATCCTGAGTATTGTAAGAAATGTCTGAATTCATTTTATGACTTTTAATCGTAAGGAAGAGGATTCAGAGGAACGAGATGTTAAGACTTGCGATTATTACTGCCCGAGGCGGCAGTAAACGTATTCCTAAAAAGAATATCAGAAATTTTCTGGGGAAACCTATTATTTCATACAGTATTACAGAAGCCTTAGGAAGCGGGCTGTTTGATGAAGTGATGGTTTCAACGGATAGTGAAGAAATAGCTGGGATCGCAGGGAAATTCGGAGCGAAGATACCTTTTATGCGAAGTACTGAAAACTCCGATGATCATTCGGATACTGCGGATGTTCTGCTAGAGGTTCTGTCGGCTTATGAAAAGGCCGGATGTGTATTTGAAGAATTTTGCTGTATTTATCCGACGGCACCCTTTATTACAGCAGAGAAGCTGATTGAAAGTCATAAGCTTCTGTCAGGCAGTGTGTGGAATGTTGTTCCGATGGTTCCCTTTTCGTTTCCGCCCCAGAGGGGAATGGTCCTTCGGGATGGTTTTATGAAGCCGTTAGATCCGGTATCCATTGAGATGCGCTCCCAGGATCTGGAAACGGTTTATCATGATGCCGGGCAGTTTTACTGGTGTAAAACGGAGAGATTTTTAGAGAACAAAAGTGTGCTGTCAGAGCACACGGTCCCGTTTATCGTATCGGAGCTTGAGGTTCAGGATATCGATAATGAAACCGATTGGAAACTGGCGGAATTGAAATACCGGTCAATGAGAGAAGAGCATGCGTAAAAGAATCAGTGAACAACTTAATAAAAAGGATATGGAGCCTTTCATTATTGCGGAGGCTGGGATTAACCATAACGGAGATATAAATCTTGCCAGGAAAATGATCAGAGCCGCGAAGGAGGCAGGGGCGGATGCGGTTAAATTTCAAACCTTCAAGGCAGAAGAATTTGTACAGGATAAAACCCTGACTTATACCTACCAGTCACAGGGCGTTACGGTTACAGAGTCTATGCTGGAAATGTTTAAGAGAAATGAATTCTCAAAAGAGGAATGGAAGGATCTGAAAGCATTTTGTGATAAAGAAGAGATTACTTTTTTATCCACTCCGGAAAACTACTCCGATCTGCAACTGTTGATTCCTCTGGGGATTGAGGCGGTAAAGGTTGGTTCGGACGATTTTACCAATCTGCCGTTGATGCGAGACTTCGCTGAGAAGGGACTTCCGATGATGATTTCCTGCGGAATGGCTGATGAGGAGGAAATAGCCCAGACCCTGCAGGTGGTCAGGGAAAATTCAAACCAGCCCATTGTATTGTTTTTATGTACCTCAGAATATCCGACTCCGCCGGAGGATGTAAATCTTTTAAAACTGACTTCCATCGCAGATAAGTTTCCTTACGTTATTCCAGGACTATCCGATCATACGGAGGGTTCGCAGGCCGCAATAGCCGCAGTGGCGCTGGGAGCCAGAGTGTTTGAAAAGCATTTTACCATGGATCACAATCTTCCCGGACCTGATCATTGGTTCTCAGCGGAGCCTGAAGAGCTTAAGAATTGGATCGGTTCGATTCGTAAAACGTATAGAATGTTAGGGAGTAAAAAGCTGATTCCGACTGAGAAAGAGAGGGAAATGCGTGACCTGGCAAGGAGAAGTATTACTACCTTAAAACAGATTGGGAAGGGTGAGGTGTTCGATGAGACGAATCTGTGCATGAGAAGACCGGGAACCGGTATTCCCGGCAGGAAATGGGATGCGGTAATCGGCAAGAAGGCTGCGAGGGATATAGCAAAGGGGATTCAGCTGCAAGCAGAGGATATTGATGAATAAAGACGAGTTTTACGATATGTTTTCGAACCTGATCGATTTTCGGAAAAATGATTTTCATCCGCTTGTGTGGATCAACGGAGACCCGGAAATCGGCCAGGACGTTTTTATAGGGGGATTATCCGAAGTTTACGCAAAGGGTGCCAGGGTTGTCATTGGCGATCATTGTGATATTGCTTCCTATGTGTCGATAAACTGTTCCGACTCGCATAAGAAAACCATCGGTTTGACGGAAGATATCGAGAGAGCGGATATTATTATAGAGAACAATGTTTATATCGGGACACATAGTTTTATCGGAGGCGGAACACATATCGGACACCATTCCGTTGTCGGCGCCGGCACAATCGTCCCGAAGGGGGAGTATCCGCCCTATTCGTTGATTGTAGGAAATCCCGCAGTAGTGAAGGTGGGATATTATCGGGATAAGCTGCCGAAAGGACAAACCGAATGATAAACACATCGGATTTAAGTGTAAAGCTTATAGAAGAAGTAAGAGAAGAATATGGCTCTCCGGTATATGTCTTTGATGAAGGAGCTTTTAAAGAAAACTATCATAATCTTCAGGAAACATTTCAGTCTTATTATCCTAAATATCGCATAGCATATTCCTATAAGACAAATTATACACCCTATATATGTAAAAAGGTCCTGGAATATGGCGGATTGGCTGAGGTAGTATCGGATTTTGAGTATTATGTCGCAAAAACGGTTGGATATAAGGACAGGGATATTGTATATAACGGTCCGTATAAACAGGAATCCTGGAAAGAACTCATAGAGAACGACGGGATCCTGAATGTTGATAATATTCAGGAAGCAAAAAGGCTTTTTGAGTATATCAAAAGCAACCCGGATAAAGAATTTGGGGTCGGAATACGTATTAATATCGATGCAGGCCAGGGATACATATCGCGGTTTGGAATCGAGCCATATTCCGAGGATTTCAAATATATTATTAAAGAAATTCAGGAAACAGGCAATTTGTATCTTAAGGGAATTCACTGTCATATTGGACAGTCAAGAGGAATCGAACGCTGGCAGGCAAGAGTTACGGAAATGCTTACGCTGGCGGATGCTCTTTTTATGGATGATCCCCCGGAATATATAGATTTGGGAAGTGGAATGTTTGGGGATATGGAGCCTGTTTTTAGGGCTCAATTTAACGGAGGAGTTCCATCCTATGAAGAGTATGCGAGAGTCGTAGCAAAGGAGGTTGCTGATCATTATAAGGATGAAACAGATGATAAGAAGCCGTGGCTTTATACGGAACCGGGAGCTACTCTTATATCCAGATATATTTGGCTGATCAGCACAGTAATAAGCTATAAAGAAGTACGGGGAAGAAAAATAGCCGGTTTGGACTGTAGCTTTTTTAATGCAGGTGAGACGGTAAGATATAAACGGCTTCCATTTCATGCTTTTAATCAATCTCAAAAGTATAAAGAAGCGGATTTTGCCGGATATACCTGCCTTGAAGATGATATTCTTACAACGGATTATGAAGGGTTCTTTGATATAGGCGATCCGGTAGTTATAGGAAATACAGGAGGGTATTCTCTTGTTTTTAAACCGCCGTTTATACAGCCGGATATTCCGATGGTCGCCTTAAGGGAGGATGACACCTTACACCTTATCAAGAAGGGCCAAACATTTCAGGGGATTCTTTCGGATTATTATATTTAAGGGGGTATTCTTTATCATACCGCTAAAGGGGATTTTGCTCTTTAGGATTTTGTATGAGGTGAGCGAAGTTGAAAAAGGAATTAAATGTTTTAGTGACCGCGGCCGGAACGCAGACAATGCCGGGCCTTGCAGATTGCTTTCATTTCAATGGAGAGAGAAGAATTCGGGTGATCGGTGCTGATGCAGTGGTTGATCCAAGCCTTAAACAGGTAGTAGATATCTGTTGCCAGGTACCGTATTATGATTCGCCAGATTATTTGGAATGTATACTTGATCTTTGCAGGAGGGAATCAGTAAATATCTTCTTTCCGTTTATGGATGAGGAATTAGAACTGATTCATAATAATCTGGAAAAATTCGAATCTCTGGGTGTGAAAGTAGCAATACCTTCAGAGGATGTGATCCGTATTACAAATGATAAGCTGTTTTTTTATCAGTGGCTTAGGAATCATCACTTGCCGGTTCCGGAGTTCTATGAGATTGATACAGTTGAGAGTATTGAAGATGTTTGCCAGAAACTCGGATATCCGGAAAAGGGCGTTTGTATAAAGACCAGATTTGCAAGTGGAAGCAGAGGTGTGCGCATTCTTGATGAAAAAGCAGACCTTTATGATATCTTTCTCAACCGAAAACCCAATTCTATGGTTACCAATCTGGGCGCATTTCTTGACATGTGCCGGAAAACCAACTCTTTTGCCGGCTTAATGGCAATGGAATATTTACCAGGAGCGGAATGTTCGGTCGATCTTCTGGCTGAGAATGGTAAGATTCTGTACATGGCAGGTCGTGGTGAAGAAGATGTTTATGCAAGCACCCCTCAATCTTGTAAACTGATGAGTATTCCGAAGGCGTATCAGATCGCCGAAGCAGTTATTCAGGAATTGAGATTAGATGGAAATGCGGATCTGGATTTTAAATATAATGAAAAAGGAGATCCGGTTTTGATGGAAATAAACCCTCGTATTGCGGCTACGATGTCTGTAATTGCAATCGGTGGGATCAATCTGCCGTATTTACGGATCAAGCAGCTGCTGGGTGAAAAGTTACCAAAGCTTGAGCCACATTACGGAGTCCGGATGACGAGAAGATATATTGATATGTTTACCGATGAACAAGGAGAGAATCTGTTCTGGGAGAACACGGAGGTATGATGGGTAATAATATTTTGATTATCGCCGCTCACCCGGATGATGAGCTTCTGGGAGTCGGAGGGACAGTCAGTCGGTTATCAAGGCAGGGGAAGACGGTAAGAGCTCTGGTCCTTGCTGAGGGACAGACCTCCCGAACGGAAAAAAGGGAAAATACCGGGCGAGAGATAATAGATGAGCTCCGAAAAGATGCTTTATCCGCAGCTAAGGAAATCGGCTATGCAAGTATCGATTTCTGTGATTTCCCGGATAACCGTCTGGATAGTGTGGATCTTCTGGATATCATAAAATCCGTCTTTGAATTCATTGATCAATATAAACCCGACACGATCTTTACGCATCATCACGGAGATCTGAATATCGATCACAGACGAGTCTGTGAGGCGGTTCTGACAGCGGTGCGGCCTATGCAGGGAGAGGGTGTAAAGCGGATATACGCGTTTGAGACTCCGTCCTCGACGGAATGGAATTATGTTTATGAAGCGCCGTTTTGTCCAAACGTATATTTTGATATCAGTGAAACGATCAATCGGAAGCTGGCTGCGATGGCCTGCTATAAGAGCGAACTGAGAGAATATCCGCATCCGAGAAGCTTAGAGGCTCTTAAGGCGCTTGCCTCATATCGGGGTAGTAACGTCGGATACCGATACGCTGAGGCTTTTTTACTTTTGCGGGAGCTCTTTGACGGAGATCAGTCTGTATGATTTGTATTCGGGCGGATATGAACGATACGGTTGGGCTTGGCCATATGATGCGGTGCCTGTCCATTGCGGACGCGTTGAAGGAAAAGGAGCCCGAGGTCCTTTTTCTGACGGCGGATGAGCAGGGTGCGGCGCTTTTGGAAAAACGCGGGTATGAGTATGTCGTTTTATACTCGGAATGGGATCATCTGGAGGGGGAGCTTTCAAGCTTAGAGTCCTTCTTTTCCACCAGGGGGAAAAGCTGTTCTTTGCTGATCATTGACACATACCAGATCACACAGCGGTATCTGGGAACGCTCAAAACCTTTGTGCCGACGCTGTTGATCGATGATATCCCGTTGTTTTCCTATGACGTTGATTCGGTCCTCTGTTATGGGATATACTATAAGAACTATTATCCCAAAGATCGCAAGGACTGCCTGTTTGGACCTGCATATGCCCCGCTTCGAAAAGAGTTTCAGGGAGCAGGGGAAAAACTGATCCGGGAAGCTGTAGAGAATGTGCTGATCCTGTCCGGGGGAACGGATGCGAACGATATGCTTCGCCAGATCGTCCGGCAGATCGATACAAAAAAATACAGAAGGATTGATATTGTCTGCGGACTGTACTATCCGGAATATGATGATTTTGTCCGGGAAACGGATCCGGTCCCTGAAGTTATCCTGCATAAAAATATAAGCAATATCAGTGAATATATGAAGGATGCGGATATTGCTGTATCTGCTGGCGGTTCTACTTTATATGAACTCTGTGCGCTGGGGACACCGACCATATCCTATTGCCTGGAGGATAATCAGATGGGAAATGTCGAAGGTTTTGACCGGTCGGGAATCATACCAAGCGCCGGCGATATCCGAAAAGATCCGGTCTTAGAGAATATCGTACGATTGCTTGAGGAGCTTGCTCCCTGTGAAAGAAGACGAAAACTGTCAAAAGGAATGCAACGAAAAGTAGATGGAAGGGGAGCAGAAAGGATAGCTGATTTTATCATAGCAAGATATGGGGACGATAAAACGCTGGCTCGGGCTTTTCTTCAGCCAGTGGAGTGATATAAAAAAGATCAGAGAGAACAGAAAAGTAAAGGAGTCTGATGGAACCGTTTTGATCCTGCGGTTGGATGCGATCGGGGATTTCATTCTTTTTCTGGATTCAGCCAGAGCCTATCGGGAAATCTTCCCGAACAGACAGCTGGTCCTTTTGTGCAATAAGGCCTGTGTTCCATTTGCTGAGCAGTCTGGGTATTTTGACAGATGTATTACGCGGGAGGAATTGCCGGGAGGGTTAAAAAACTGTGAGATCCTGATCCAGACGGTGTATGCGAAAACCAGGGAGATCGATGTTATAGCTGCTTCGATTCCCGCGGTCAGAAAGATTTCGATCCGTCCGGACGATTCGAAGGTCAATCTGAGCAGAGCACTTACCATCCGAAGGATCCGAAAAGCCTGCGATAGCATATATGACGAGCTGATCGATACGGGCGATGAAAGGCTGATGGAGCTTGATCGGAACGCGGCGTTTATCCGGGGACTGGGGAAGAAGGATTTTCGGTCAAATGTGCCGGAATTAAAGCCGTTAGAATCCGAGGCTCTGAATCAGGATATCCTCGGCTTAGATCGGTCGGATGTCAGCAAAGAAAGAGCGTCCACATCTCCAAACCCTTACTATATTGTTTTCCCTGGGGCCAGCTCAAGAAATAAAATGTGGGCGGCAGAAAATTATGCTGAGGTGATCGGCAGGATCTATCAGGAAACGGGATTGGAGTGCGTAGTCTGCGGAGCGCCGGGGGAAGAATGGATCTTTGAGGAGCTTTTAAGATGGCTGCAAAAAAAGGGGACGGCACTGATACCTGTGGACGATCGGATCGGCAGGACCTCGCTTTTGGAACTGGCAGAACTGATCCGGGGCGCGGAATTTCTGATCGGAAACGATACCAGCGGGATCCATATCGCTGCTGCAGTCGGAACGAAAAGTCTGTGCATTGCGGGAGATTTTGTATACGGGCGGTTTATTCCCTATCGGATCGAAGGAAAAACAGACCGGCCGCTGCCTGCAGTAGTCCATGCGGGGATGTGTTGTCAGGGCTGCGCCTATCATCGAAAGACTCTGAAGTGTCTCTGTTTGGTTTTTGCGAAACGGCAGTTTGAGTGTATTTCGAAGATATCCGCAAAGACGGTGATACAGGCACTTTTCGATAACAAATTTATATAATTTTCTTTTTGGTTTATACTCGCGAAAGCAATTAATTGCCGTTTTTGATAAAGCATACGTACTGGAATTGCTTTTGCGAGTCTGGAAAACGGTAGATCGGCAACGAAAATCGTTAACCAGTATAAATTATTATTGAGGAGATAACCTATGAGTAATTCGGAGCTTAGAGCGAAAACGATTATAGTTACGGGCGGGGCAGGCTTTATCGGGAGCTGTCTCGTAAGGGCGTTAAATGACAGAGGATATAATAACATTGTTATTGTTGACAATATCGCCTCGACGGAGAAATGGAAAAATCTTCGCAATAAGAAGTATCTTACCTATCTGCATAAGGACGATTTCCTGCCTGCCCTTTTTGGGGAGGAATTTGAGGACATCGGGGCGATTGTTCATTTAGGGGCCTGCTCCTCGACGACGGAGACGGATTTTGATTATCTCTGGGATAATAATGTAGAATATACGAAGGAGCTCTGGCGTTTCTGTACAGAGTATGAGATCCCGTTTCTTTATGCAAGCTCCGCTGCCACCTACGGAGGGGGAGAAGCTGGTTTTGATGACCGTCAGGATATCAATGTGCTTCAGCCCCTAAATGGCTACGGATACTCCAAACAGGTATTTGACCAGTGGATGCAGCGTCAGAGTACACACCCTCCCAGATATGCCGGCTTTAAGTTTTTCAATGTCTATGGTCCGAATGAATACTGTAAGGGCAGTATGGCCAGCATGGTCTATCATGGCTTTCGGCAGGTCAAAGAGAGCGGGGAGATCAGGCTGTTTAAATCTGAGCGGCCGGACTATCGCGACGGAGGTCAGCTTCGGGACTTTGTCTATGTCAAGGATGTCTGTGAGGTCATCCTGTTCTTCCTGGAAAATGTGGTAAAAAACGGAATCTATAATGTAGGAACAGGAAGAGCCCAGAGCTTTGAGGAGCTGGCTGATGCCGTTTTCTCCGCTCTGGGGCTGGAGCCGAATATCCGGTATATCGAAATGCCGGAAAACCTTAAGGAAAAATATCAGTACTATACAAAGGCAGAGATAGCGGCCTTACGGGAGGCCGGATATGACAAGCCCTTTATGGATGTAGAACAGGGTGTTTTTGACTATGTTACCAAACATCTTGCAAAGGACTTTGCGATCTATTGATATGGTAGCTCAGGGACAGGGAATACAGATATTTGCGATGAATTTCAGATTTTTGGATGATGCCGAGGATACTATAAAGGAGAATAAAAGTTGAGCCTGAGTTTTTTACGGACGGAGGATTTTTTAAAGAAGGCCGCAGATAAGAAGTGTCTGGTCGTGGGTGATATTATTATCGACCGCTATATTTACGGTTTTGTAAACCGGATCTCTCCGGAGGCTCCGATTCCGATCCTGAATGTCCAAAAGGGGAGACAGACGCTCGGAGGCGCGGCCAATGTTGCGGGGAATCTGATCGGTTTTGGCTTGGGCTGCGCTCTTTCCGGGGTGATCGGCGCGGATGAAAACGGAAGGCTCGTAAAAGAGCTGCTTTCCGAAAAGGGGATCGAGTTTACAGGTCTTGAGCTGACAGACCGTCCCACTACCGCAAAGACCAGAGTCGTCGGCATGAATCAGCAGTTAGTCCGGATCGACGAGGAAGAGATCCGGGATATTGAAAAAGAGACAGAGGAAGAGCTGATCCGGGGATTGACGCCTGTGCTTGGCTCCTTTTCTGTTGTAGTGATCTCAGATTACGGGAAAGGAGTGTGTACCAGAGAGCTTTGCAGCAGACTGATCGCTCTTTGCAATGAAAGGAATATACGGGTGATCGTTGATCCGAAAAAAAAGGATTTTTCCTGTTATATGGGCGCGTTTCTGGTTACGCCGAATTTTCGGGAGTTTAAGGAGGCTTCGGGAGAAGAGGTTGAGAATACAGAGGAGGATATTGTGCCGGCAGCCGGTCTGCTGCTTGACCGCTATCGTCTGGAGCAGCTTCTGATCACTCGTTCGCAGTATGGAATGACTCTGGTCCAAAAAGACCGGGCAGAAACCTTCCGGGCGATCGAACAGGAGGTCTATGACGTCTCGGGGGCGGGAGATACAGTGATCGCGACGATCGCGGCGTTTCTTTCTGCGGATTATGAGCTTTCCGAGGCGGTAGAAGCGTCCAGCTATGCAGCTGGTCTGTCTGTCAGCAAGCCTGGGACCTATATGGTCACGCTTCAGGAGGTCGCCCGCTATATCAATCACCTGGGTGTATGGTACAAGGATAAGCTGGTTGAGTTAGAGAAGCTGGAAGCGCTTTTAGATTCCTGGAAAAGCAATGATGAGAGGATCGTTTTTACGAATGGCTGCTTTGATATCCTGCATATCGGTCACATCGATTATCTGAATCAGGCGAGAGCTCTTGGTTCAAAGCTGATCGTAGGGGTAAATACGGATGCTTCAGTGAAAAGACTGAAGGGGAAGGAACGGCCGATCAACAGCGAACAGGACAGAGCCCTGTCCTTGGCTGCTCTGCAGTGTGTCGATGCTGTCATATTGTTTGGCGAGGATACGCCGGAAGAGCTGATCCGAAGGGTTAGGCCGGATGTACTCGTAAAGGGCGGAGATTACAGGATCGAGGAGATTGCAGGCAGGCAATACGCAAAAGAGGTCATAACGATCCCCTTGACGGAGGGTCGTTCCACAACGGGGCTGATCGAGAGGATCCGGGGAAATGGAAAAAACACATAAGGCTGCCTTCCTGGACCGGGATGGTGTGATCAATGTGGATAAGGATTACCTGTACCGGATCGAGGATTTTGAATATGAAAAGGGGGCTCTTAAAGGACTTCAGGCCTTGCAGGATGCGGGATATCTGTTAGTCATTATTACAAATCAGTCCGGCATAGCCAGAGGGTATTATACGGAGGAGGACTATAAGACATTAGAGGAGTGGATGCTTGCGGATCTCTCAAAGAGAGGTATCCATATTGCCGGCTGCTATTACTGCCCGCACCATCCGCAGGCAGCGATCGTAAAGTACAGGAAGGACTGCTCCTGCCGGAAACCGAAAACCGGCTTGTTTTATCAGGCCGCTTGGGAGCTTTCCATAGATTTTAACGAGAGCATTGCCATCGGAGATAAAGAAAGGGATCTTTCAATCTGCCTGGAAACGGGAACGAAGGGCTTCCTGCTCTGTAAAGATAAGACAGTAAAAGGAACAGTCCAAGAGACAGACGCTAGTTTTACCGTTACCGACTGGGAGGGTATTTGCAGTTTCCTTTGCGATGCCAACAGTCATTCGGAAACCGCATCCGGGTCGTAACCAAAGCCGTCTTCAAGTGTATCTCCGAGTGCTTTGAAACGAAAGTCCGCCGCGGCGGGAAAATAAATATGCCCGGGCTTTGCGGTCTGGTACAGCTGCAGCCCGTTTCGATAGAGTATCCGAAAGTTCTGTTCTCCGAGCAGAGCTTTTTGCGTTTCATCATAAGAAGCCTGGGCGGCGAGAGCAGATGGAAAGGCATCCTTAAGCAGCAATACGGTCCGGTAGAGATAGAACGAGCCGTACAGAGCAAGGCAGCTAAGCGCCAGAGCAGTCAGTATTTTTCGAAGCAGAGCCGCGATACTGTTTTTCTGCATAAAGAAAGCTCTGAGACAGACAGCTGCGGGATGCTTTGCAAAGTCTGACACGAAGGGTGCCAGATGATCACAAACCGGAAAAATGATGACCGGAAAAATATAAAACCATCCGAATCTTGTATCCGGAGCGGCGAAAAACCAGTAGATCAGACCGATCATAAGAATCGAATAAAAGAAGAGGAAGGCGAGCTCTCCTGTTCTTTTTTGATGGCAGGGCCGCCGAGAGGAATTTACCGCTTTGCGGCCGGCGGCTGCGCAACCTATAATTGCGAAGCAATTATAAGGCCGCCGCAAGTAGGGGGATTTCATCACCCCTACTCGATGAATATGTTGAATGATATTTAGAATACCTGCGATAAACATCAGAAAAGTTACGATATAGAGAAAACGCTTTAAAATGGAGCTTCCGATAAACCACTGAACGATCCACGGGATGTCGTTTCGGTTAAGGAATCCGGGGTCTCTGGAGCCTCGGGTCGCCCAGCCGGCTATGCGGTTGACCTGTTCTGCCGGAAGCTTCCAGTTGGCATTAAAGAGGTCTGGAAAAGAAGAAGGGAACAACAGCCAGCCGGATATCAGGACATTCCGGATCAGAAAGGGCGCCGCGATCAACAGCCCGATCGAAAGAGCGAGAAAGATTTCCTTAATCTGCTTTTTTTTGATCAGAAGATAAGCAGGATAAAAGGCAAGCAGAACGAAAATGGCTGCGGAGAGCTTGATCGTCACCGCAAATACGATATAGAAGCAGAGTAAGAGCAGCTCGGAGAGCCTTCTGTCCGCCCAACCGCTTTCCGCGATCTCACACCACAGGATCAGGATGATCCAGAGCAGACAGGTTAACGGCATATCCAAAACAGGAGAGGAAATCCAGGCTGTCCCGATCAGAACAAGTATTATGGATATCAGATCCAGAGCAAAGCTGTAACGAAAGCTCCGATTTTTACGGCAGGAAAGGAGTCTGCCGGTTGAAAACAGTAACAGGATGATCATAAAATAGCCCGAAACTGTATGGAGCGGTTCATTCCTTCCAAACACGGACCAATCAACTAAGGCGCTGAAAGAATGCAGAGAACCGTTGAAGCCCAGCGCCGGCATCAGAGAGGTAAGACCCTTGACAGTACCATACTGATGAGTCCATTCGATCGTCGGGATATGATAATAGTAGGAATCCTCGATATCCGGAACTCTGGCCGATAAAAGAGCGGTCAAACAGATTTCTCCCAGATAAATAAAAAACAGGCGGATGGAAAAGTCCTTTTTTATACTCGAAAAAAGAGCAGGCAGATTCCGCCGGCAGAAAAAAAGGAAAAGCAGCGAAAGGATGACAGCAATGATGGCGGCAGAATCTCCGACAGCTCCGATCAGACTGAAACTCTGAGCATATACGGTAACCGCTGCCAATCCGGCAAGAACGATATGGATCAGGGGGGGAGTCTGCAAGGAAGAAACAGAAGCTGTACGGGCCTCGCCGGGTTCTGAAAACAGCAGAAAAGCTCCCAGGCAGCAGGGAAGCCCGAAGGATATCACAAGAAAGGTAATAAAAATCCAATTCAGAATCGTGATCAGCATAACGATATTCTACCATAGAGGAGCGGAATAACCAAGCGGGAAACACCAAATCTTGTGGCAGTCGGCTCCAAGTGACCGTTTTTCATCCATATTTTGTGGTAAAAATACTTGAAGGTTGATGGATGGCGTGCTATCCTTTTTCATGCGCAGAGCCGCCGAGACGAAGATATTGCCTTGCGGCAATCGGCGGCTCGCGCGAGTAGGGTCGAAAAGACCTCCCCTACTCGATTATGCCTGCTTTGTGGCGGTTATGCGGATTTTGTAGTTTTCCTGACGGTTTACGGTCGGAAGGATTTATAGGAATATCGTTTGTGAGGTAAAACTTCTATGATTTCAAAAAAAATGGTGGGTCTGGTTCAGGGGAGCTCCGTGATCCGGGCGATGTTTGAGGAAGGAAAGGCTCTGGCTGAAAAGTACGGGGCGGAAAATGTATATGATTTCAGTCTCGGGAATCCCAATGTCCCGGCACCGAAGGCGGTTGCCGAAGCTATGATCGATATCCTTACGAAGGAGGACCCGCTCTATGTTCATGGCTATATGAGCAATGCCGGCTTCCCGGAGGTCCGAAAGGCTGTGGCGGAGTCTTTAAATCAGAGGTTTGCTACAGACTTTTCGTCAGATAACGTTGTTATGACTGTTGGAGCGGCTTCCGGACTCAATGTTATTTTTAAAACTTTGCTGGATCCGGGAGATGAGGTCATTACCTTTGCCCCGTATTTCGGAGAATATCGAAACTATGTAGCAAACTACGACGGGCGGCTGATCGAGGTATCTCCGAATACCGTGGACTTTCAGCCCAAGCTGTCGGAGCTTTCGGAAAAGATCACTGAGAAAACGAAGGCGGTCCTGATCAATTCGCCGAATAACCCTACCGGTGTTGTTTACTCCGAGGAAACCCTGAAGAAAATGGCGGATATCCTGGAGGCAAAGCAGAAAGAGTTCTCCTCTTCGATCTATCTGGTAACGGACGAGCCTTACAGAGAGCTGGTCTATGGCGATGTCGAGGTACCGTTTGTGACAAAGTATTACCGGAATACGATCGTAGGCTATTCCTTCTCGAAATCTCTGTCCCTGCCAGGAGAGCGGATCGGATATCTGGTTATCCCCTCGAAGATCGATG
Source organism: Lachnospiraceae bacterium (assembly GCA_017444015.1). Classification (GTDB taxonomy): domain Bacteria; phylum Bacillota; class Clostridia; order Lachnospirales; family Lachnospiraceae; genus UBA2868. Next base: position 28,868 of record JAFSXN010000167.1, read on the forward strand.
ACTATGAGGATATTTTCGCGGCTGCGGGCGTGGCAACGAGAATTTTAGGCTATGTCAACGCTCCGTCCCTGCAGCAGCTGACAATAGCAAGGTGCCTGTCGGAGTCTACGGATCTTTCCTATTATGAGAGAAACCGGAATGAGCTGTATAACGGGCTTACCGGTTCAGGTTTTACCTGCCAGAGACCGGACGGGGCCTTTTACTTATTTATGAAGACACCGATCGAGGATGATGTAGAGTTTTGTAATGACGCGAAGAAATACAATATCCTGATCGTACCCGGGTCTACCTTCGGGTGCGCCGGATATACGCGGATTGCCTATTGTGTCGCTTACGAGACCATTGTCAACGCTCTTCCGAAATTCCGGCAGCTTGCGGAGGACTATGGACTATGAGCTGGGAGGAGAACGTCAGAAGGGTGGTGCCCTATACTCCCGGGAAGCAGCCGAAGGCCGGAGAAAAGGTCATAAAGCTGAATACCAATGAGTTTCCCTATGCGCCAAGTCCGAAGGTACGGGAAGCGCTTTCAAAGATTGACCCTGAAGAATTCCGACTGTATCCGAGTACAACGGCAGAGCCGCTGACCTCCGCGATCGCGGACTATTACGGCTTTAAAGCGGACGAGGTTTTTGTCGGAGTGGGCTCTGATGACGTCCTTTCCATGGCGTTTCTTACCTTTTTTCACTCAAAGCTCCCCGTTTTATTTGCGGATATCACCTATTCCTTTTACGATGTCTGGGCTGAGGTTTACGGGATCCCCTATGAAACGATACCGCTGTCTTCAAAGTTCCAGTTAGTTAAGGAAGATTATTTCCGGGCAAACGGAGGGATCGTTATCGCAAACCCCAATGCTCCTACGAGCCTTTGTATCAATGGAGGCCTTTCCGCTCTCGAAGAGATCCTTCAAAAAAATCCGGATTCGGTAGTGATCATAGACGAGGCGTATATCGACTTCGGAGGGGAAACAGCCCTTCCGCTTATAAGGAAGTATGACAATCTTCTGGTGGTCAGGACCTTTTCGAAATCCAGAGCCTTCGCCGGGGTCCGGATCGGCTTCGCTATCGGAAACAAAAAGCTGATCGGGTATTTGAACGATGTCAAGTTTTCCGTCAACTCGTATACGATGGGGAGGCCGGTGATCGCACTCGGCCTTGCGGCTCTTTCGGATGAGGAGTACTTTAAGGAATCAACTAAAAGAGTTATAAATACGAGAGAGCGGACAAAAAAGGAGCTTTCTGGGCTTGGTTTTAACGTTCTGGATTCACAGACCAACTTTGTTTTTTGCAGCCACAGCGCGAAGAGGGCTTCCGATATTTTCGAGGAGCTGAAAAAGCGGAATATCTATGTCCGGTATTTCAATAAGCCCCGTATTGATGATCATCTGCGGATCACGGTCGGGACAGATCAGGAAATGGAATCGCTTATTACGGCTTTAAAGGAGATCCTATGTCTATAGCAAAACAGTATGTTATCATCTTTTTCATATCCATGGTTCCGCTGATCGAACTGCGGGGGGCGATCCCTTACGCGGTGGGCTTTGGTCTGCCTTTGCTTCCGAGCTATATTATCTGTATCATCGGAAATATGATACCGGTTCCGTTTATCTTTTTCTTTGCCAGAAAGGTCCTGGAGTGGGGAGCAGATAAGCCGGTGATCGGGAAATTCTTTACCTTTTGTCTGGAAAAGGGGCACAAAGGAGGAGAGAAGCTGCAGGAAAAAGCGGGAAGAGGCTTATTTGTAGCCCTGCTTTTGTTCGTAGGGATCCCGCTTCCGGGGACAGGCGCCTGGACCGGGACCCTAGCCGCAAGTATTCTGGATATGGATTTTAAGTCCAGCGTAACGGCTGTTTTATTAGGGGTAGTTCTTGCCGGGATCATTATGGGGATCGCAAGCATGGGAGTTGTCGGAGCGATATCCGCTTTTTGAGCCTTGAAGGCGGTATAGGCAGTACCTGAAAACGGAAATCGGGCTCTGGCTCTATACCGGAGAATGACTATGTATGATGATTTTGCCTTGGTGTATGATGAGCTTATGGACAACGTGCCTTACGAAGAGTGGGCAGAGCTGCTTCATAGGCTTATTCTGAAATATGGGATCTCAAGACCTGAGACAGAAAAGAAAGCCGGGGTCGGAAAGTTATCCGGTGAAGCCGCTGCTCTCGAAGAGGAAAAAAATCTTGTGCTGGAGCTTGGCTGCGGGACCGGTACGGTAGCGGAGCTTATGTATCAGAAGGGGTACGATATGATCGGCATCGACTCCTCGGAAGCGATGCTAGCAAAAGCCTGTGAAAAGAGAGAGAAAAGTAATTCAAAGATCCTGTATCTGAATCAGGAGATGCAGAGCTTTGAGTTGTATGGAATGGTTGGGACGATCTATTGTATCTGTGACAGTATCAATTATCTGCTGACGGATGAGGATCTGAGAGAAACGCTTGCCCTTGTTAAAAACTATCTTTTTCCAGGCGGAATCTTTATCTTTGATTTCAATACGATATATAAGTACCGGGAGGTTATAGGAAACAGTACGATCGCGGAGGATCGGGATACTGTGAGCTTTATCTGGGAGAATTTTTATGATGAGGCTTCCCATATCAACGAATATGAGCTGACAATGTTTACGAGGATAGACGGCTCCGATCTTTACCGAAGGAGCAGGGAGGAGCATTTTCAGAGAGGCTTTGAGTTTGAGGAAATGAAGAAATTTCTTATAGAGGCGGGTTTATCTGTGGTAAGCGCGTTTGATGGGGATACGAGAAAGCAGCCGGCAGAGACTTCGGAAAGGGTCTATGTTGTGGCAAAAAAAGAAGAGTCTAAAAAGACTTTGTAAAATAAAATGGGAAATAGTTGTGGGGAGAACAGACTATGGGAACGGATTCGGATTATATCGTGACAGGGACGGCGGCAGATGGAGGGATCCGCGCTTTTGCCGCTACGACCAGGGGACTCTGCGAGGAGGTAAGGATCGCTCACAATACGAGTCCTGTCGCAACGGCGGCTCTGGGGCGTCTCCTGACAGCGGGAGCGATGATGGGCTGTATGCTGAAAAATAAAGAGGATCTGTTAACGTTACAGATCGAGAGCGAGGGGCCCATACGGGGATTGACCGTTACCGCAGACGCCGAAAGCAATGTCAAGGGCTTTGTAAAGGTCCCTGATGTTATGCTTCCGCCGAATGCGAAGGGAAAATTAGATGTTGGAGGAGCGGTTGGCAGAGGCGTTATAAGCGTGATCAAGGATCTGGGTCTGAAGGAGCCCTACGTCGGGCAGGTTGAGCTTCAGACCGGTGAGATCGCTGAGGACCTGACCTATTATTTCTCTGTTTCCGAGCAGACTCCCTCCGCGGTGGCACTGGGAGTTTTAATGGAAAGAAATAATACGGTAAAGAGGGCGGGCGGCTTTATACTTCAGCTGATGCCGAATGCCGGAAAAGACGTGATCGATGCGCTGGAGGAAAGGCTTTCGTCTCTTTCGAGCGTAACGACCATGCTGGATCAGGATATGAAGCCGGAGGATATCCTGAATCTGGTTCTTAAGGATATGGATTTTGAGCCTTTGGAGAGAAGAAGCACCGGCTTTCACTGTAACTGCAGCGTAGAACGGATCGAAAAGGTTCTTTTCAGTATCGGAGAAAAAGAACTGAAGGAAATGATCGAGGAAGGCAAGCCGATTGAGGTAAAGTGTCATTTCTGTAATAAGGCGTATCCGTTTGAGGTCACAGAGCTTCAAAGAATTCTAGAGGAGGGAAGAAGATGAGATTTACAAAAATGCACGGTATTGGCAATGATTATATTTATATAGATACCTTTACACAGAATATAGACGAAAAAGACCGTTCGAAAATGGTAAAGGAGTTTTCCGACAGGCGTTTCGGGATCGGCGGAGACGGAGTTATCTTTATCAATCCCTCCGAACTCTGTGACTGTGAAATGGAGATGTATAACAGTGACGGTACCCGGGCGGAGATGTGCGGAAATGGGATCCGCTGTGTCGGAAAATATGTTTACGACTATGGGATCGTGGACAAAAAAGAAATTTCCGTTGTATCCGCAGGGAAGATAAAGTATCTGAACATGGAGACAGAGAAGGAGTCCCAAAATCCATACACGGGAAAAACCTGGGGAAGAAGAAAGGACGGATCGGTGGTCTGTACGGTTCGGGTCGATATGGGAGAGCCGATTTTTACACCGGAGGAGGTTCCGGTAAATATAATAACAGATGATATAAAAACGGTCGATATAGATGGAAAATCCCAGAAGATATGCCTGATGCAGCCGATTCAGACGGATTCGAGGGAGTATAAGATGACCTGTGTTTCCATGGGAAATCCTCATGCCGTGATATTTATGGAGGATGTAGAGCATTTTCCGGTGGAGGTCGAGGGACCGAAGCTTGAGCATCATCCCTGCTTCCCTAACCGGGTGAATACGGAATTTGTTCAAATTTTAGATCGGGATAATCTTCAGATGCGGGTCTGGGAAAGAGGCGCGGGAGAGACCTTAGCCTGCGGGACCGGAGCTTGCGCTGTAGCGGCAGCCGCGATCTTAAACGGCTTTACGAATCGGACGGTAACAGTTCATCTGCGCGGCGGGGACCTGTCAATAACCTGGGATGGGGACACAAATCATATATTTATGACCGGTACAGCCGTGACTGTATTTGAAGGGGAAATTTAAAAAATGCGTTGAATAGTTACGATTCTATTTCTTTTATTTTTAGTCTCTTTTTTAAAAATTAAAATAAGATTCAATGCAGATTTTATTTCGTCGGAGGTGTTATGAAAAGCAACGTACCTGAAATATTCGGAAGCATGGTTTTTAATGACGCGATCATGCGTGAAAAATTACCGAAGGATGTCTACCGGTCCCTGAAAAAAACGATCGAGGACGGAAGGGATCTGGATATCGCTGTGGCCAATGTCGTTGCTATCGCGATGAAGGATTGGGCGATCGAGAAGGGAGCGACCCATTTTACGCACTGGTTCCAGCCTATGACGGGGGTTACCGCCGAAAAGCATGACAGCTTTATCTCTCCGCAGAACGACGGCAGGGTTATCATGGAGTTTTCCGGGAAAGAGCTGATCAAGGGCGAACCGGATGCTTCGAGCTTTCCGTCGGGGGGCCTTCGGGCAACCTTTGAGGCCAGGGGCTATACTGCATGGGATCCGACGAGCTACGCGTTTGTTAAGGACGACGTGTTATGTATTCCGACGGCCTTCTGTTCGTACGGGGGAGAGGCTCTGGATAAAAAGACGCCGTTATTGCGCTCCATGGAGACGCTTTCGGAGCAGGCGGTAAGAATCCTCAGACTGTTTGGAAATAAAGAGGTGAAGCGGGTCGTTACGACAGTGGGGCCGGAACAGGAATATTTTCTGGTAGACCGAGCTCTCTATCAAAAGCGGAAGGATCTGATTTACTGCGGCAGGACGCTGTTTGGGGCGAGAGCGCCGAAAGGCCAGGAGCTTGATGATCATTATTTCGGAGCGATCAAGCCAAGGGTCCAGGCCTATATGAAGGAGCTGAACGAAGAGCTCTGGAAGCTTGGGATCCTGTCAAAGACTGAGCATAATGAGGCGGCCCCTGCTCAGCATGAAATGGCGCCGATCTACGATACGGCGAATATTGCCATCGATCATAATCAGATCACGATGGAGGTTATGAAGAAGGTCGCAAAACGCCATGATCTGGTCTGTCTTCTGCACGAAAAGCCCTTTGACGGAGTAAACGGCTCCGGTAAGCATAACAACTGGTCGATGGTGACGGACCAGGGAGTAAATCTTCTGGAACCCGGGAAATCGCCCTATGAGAACGTACAGTTCCTTTTGTTTGTCGTTGCTATTATCAAGGCAGTTGACGAGTATCAGGATCTTCTCAGACTCTCCATTGCGTCCGCAGGCAATGATCACAGACTCGGGGCTGCGGAAGCGCCTCCGGCGATCATGTCGGTTTATCTGGGGGACGACCTGGAGGCCATCCTGAAATCGATCGAAAGCGGGATGTCCTACAGCGGGCATGGGACCTCAAAAATGGATATCGGGGTTCACGTTCTGCCAAAGCTGCCGAAGGATACAACGGACCGCAACCGGACTTCGCCTTTTGCTTTTACGGGAAACAAATTTGAGTTTCGAAGCTGCGGCTCCTCAATGTCTGTCTCCGGTCCCAATACGATATTAAATACGATCGTTGCTGAAGAGTTAAGGATCTTTGCGGACGAGCTTTCCGAGGCCGGTGAGGAGGAATTTACGGATGCGCTCTATGATTTGATCCGCAAGACGATCAGGGAGCATAAGCGCATTATCTTTAACGGCGACGGATATTCGAGAGACTGGGAAAGGGAGGCTGAAAAGAGGGGACTTCTGAACCTTCCGACGACCGTAGACGCGCTTCCCATGTATCTGGAATCGAAGAATATAGAGCTTTTTAAGAGACATCGGATCTTTACGGAGATTGAGGTCCGTTCCCGCTATGAGATTGAGTTAGAAGCCTACAGCAAGCTGATCCATATCGAAGGGCTGACAGCGGTGGATATGACCAAAAAAGAGATCCTTCCGGCGGTCAACAAATATATCCTGCAGCTGGCGGAATGCGCCCGGATAAAAGAACAGCTCAATACCGGGGGCAACAGGACGGGAGAGAAAAAAACGTATCCGAGTGTTCTGGAATCGGAGCTGATATTTCTGTTATCGGAGTTAGAGGACAAGGCTTATATTCACGCAAACCGTCTGGAAGAGATGTTAAACGAAGCCACGGGACTTGAAAGAGAAGGGGAAGACAAGCTTAAGATCGCGGTATTTTACAAGGATCAGATCATTCCGACCATGCAGGAGCTCAGGGTTTGTATTGACACCATGGAAAGCAATACCTCCAGGGAATGCTGGCCTCTTCCGAGCTATGGGGAATTATTGTTCTCCATTTAAACCGCATTTTATCGGAACGGAGGAATAAAAAATGAGCCTTCAGTTTATTGCAGGCTGCTCCGGCAGCGGAAAGTCCTATCAATTATATCAAACGATCCTGAAGGAAGCGGGGGAGCATCCAAAGTTCAATTATCTGATCGTTGTTCCGGAGCAGTTTACGTTACAGACGCAGAAGGATATCGTAACGCTCTCTCCAAGGCAGGGGATTCTAAATGTCGATGTTCTGAGCTTTAACCGGCTCGCTTACCGGGTATTTGAGGAGGTGGGCTTTCAAAATGCCAGAGGGACGCTGATCGATGATATGGGGAAGAACCTGATCCTCAGAAGGCTCGCGGGGCAGTATGCGGATAAGCTGCCGGTGCTGGGAGCGGGGTTGAAGCAGATCGGCTATATCAACGAGATCAAATCGGTACTGTCGGAATTTATGCAGTATGGGATCGGTGAAAAAGAACAGGAAAAACTGATCGAGGAGGCGAAAACCAGGCCGGTACTGCAGGAAAAACTAAAAGAATTACATATGTTATATAACATATTCAACAGCTATATCGACCAAAAATATGTCACGACAGAGGAATTATTGATACGAGTCAGCTACTGTATTTCTGAGTCACGAAAACTAAAAACAAGCGTTATTTCATTCGACGGTTTTACCGGTTTTACTCCCGTTCAAAATAAAGTGATCGAAGCCCTCATGGAAAACTGTCAAAAAGTTTTAGTAACAGTTTTAACTGACCATAACGCCTGGAACAATAACAACGTTATGCAAGAACATGAGCTATTCTATTTGAGTAAAAAAATGGTGAAAACCTTAAAAAATACAGCAAAAAAATCCGGCGTGGAAATCGAGCCGGATTTTTTCATTGACTCAAAGGTTCCGGCGAGGTATCCTGCAAAGCAAAAAGCAACTCTGGAAAAACAGATGGAAATCCAGGATTTATCCGGAGTTCGGGAGTCGACTGAAGAGGTCAAAACGCCCAAATTGATCTTTTTAGAGCGGAATCTGTTCCGTCATGCGCCGGAAAGCTATGAAGGGTCGAATTCGGAGGATCTGAACCTGTTTTTGGGGGAGGATCGGGGAGAGGAGGTTATCGAGACAGCGATCCGGATCCGGGAACTTGTAAGTAAAAATAACTATAGTTTTCATGATATTGCGGTAATAACTGGTGATATAAATCTGTATCAGCACGTTTTCGAACGCGTTTTTTCACGCTATGAGATCCCGTTTTTTATTGATCGGAATATTCCGATCCGGATGAACCCGTTTACGGAGTTTATCAAGGCAGCCCTGGATGTTCTTTCGGAGGATTATTCCTATCCGGCGGTTATGCGCTATCTCCGTTCTTCTCTTACAGATTTTGACGTCAGGCAGATCGATCTTTTGGAGAACTATCTGCTTGCCTTCGGGATCCGGGGCTATACCTCCTGGAACAAACCCTTTCAAAAGCAAAGAAAGACAATGGCGGAGGAGGAGCTTTCGATAATCAATGAGCTGCGGGAAAGGATCCTTGCGGGATTTCGGGAGCTTGAGAAGGAACTCTTCGCAGAGGAGATACCGTCCGGTAAGGGACGCCTTGCGGGCAGATCCTTTCCGGTAAAGAGGTTTGTTCTCGCGCTCTATCATTTTATAGAACGGAATCGTTCGGCCCAAAAGCTGAATGCCCTGGCTGACATCCTCGATGAGAGGGGAGATGAGTCTCGTGGGAAGGAGATGACGCAGATCTATCAGAAGGTTTTGGAGCTTTTGGAACAGCTCTCGGAGCTTTTAGGTGATGAGGAGATAACGGTAAAAGAGTTTTCGGAGCTTATGAGCGCGGGGTTTGATGAGATTCGGATCGGAGTCATACCGCAGAGCCAGGATTACGTGCAGATCGGAGATATTACAAGGAGCAGACTCCGAAAGATCAAAGCATTGTTTTTCGTCGGCGTAAACGACGGAATTATTCCAAAGAGCGGAGGAAAGGGCGGGCTGATCTCTGACCTGGACCGGGAATTTCTGACGGGAAACAAGGAAGAGATCGCCATGGCGCCTACGAAACGGGAGGAGGCCTTTACCCAGAGGCTGTATCTCTATATGATGATGACAAAGCCTGTAGAGCGTCTGTATATCTCATGGTCTGAACTGGACGAAGAGGGCAATTCCGCAAAACCTTCTTACCTGATTAAAATATTATGCGATATGTTTCCGAAACAGCAAATTGACCTGTCAGGTCATCTCCCGGAAAGGCGCATTGTTAATGAAAGAACAGCGATTTGGGAGCTTTCGGAGGAGATCAGAACATACATTCGAGATTTTGAAAAAAAATCGGAAAATTCGGAGAAAAATCCCTTAATTAAATATCTCGCGTTATATAATACTTTCCAATACGATAACACATTGAAAATGGAGTTGAGAGAGATAACAGATGCTGCCTTTGATCGGGGGATTAACAGCTATCAAACCCAGATAGATAAGGCGATTGCAAATGTTATTTATGGAAGGGAAATCGTCGGGGGGATCACCAGGTTGGAGCAGTACGCTGCCTGCGCGTACAGTCATTTCCTGTCCTATGGGTTAAAGCTCAGGGAACGGGACGAGTTTTCCTTCGAAGCAAGGAAGCTAGGCAGTGCCTTTCACGACAGCTTAATGGTCTATGGAAATCTTTTAAAGGAACGAAATCTAAGCTGGACAGAGGTGACAACGGAAGAACGGGAGAATATTATAGCAGAAGCGATGGAAAAGGCCATAAACATGGGGGATTACGGCGCTATATACAGCAGCTTCCGTTCTACTTATATGAAGGAACGGCTGAAGCGTATCCTGAATCGAAGCGTGGATACCCTGACCTGTCATCTGAAGCAGGGGAGCTTTCTCCCGTTTCGATATGAGCTTCCGTTCTACCCGGGAAATGGGCTTCAGAGCTTTGTTATTGATCTCTCGGAGGATGAGAGTCTTCAGCTGGTCGGGCGGATCGACCGGATCGATACCTGTGAGGACGATGAAAACGTTTACGTGAAGGTGATCGATTATAAATCAGGAGATGAAACGTTGGAACTGTCGGAGGTATATAAAGGACTCAGGCTGCAGCTTGTCGTATATCTGAGCGTGGCACTGGAATACGTAAAGCATCTTGGGTCAGAGACGAAAAATGTGCTTCCTGCGGGAACGCTTTACTATCATATCGACGACCCGATCGTTGACGTTATTCTAACTGAGGGCAAAGAAGAAAATGCCGAAGAGACGGAAAAAAGGATCCGGGATAAGTTACGCATGAAGGGGCTCGTAAATTCCGAAAAAAAAATTTATTCGCTGCTTGATAAGGAGCTTGCTTCGGACGGGGTGAGGTCTTCTATCGTACCGGTCCGGTTAAAGGCGGACGGGACGTTTTATGAGGATTCCGGGGTGGTAAGCTCGGAGGATTTTGTCGTGCTTTCCGATTTTGCAGAGGAAAAGCTGAAGGAATTGGGAAGGGGGATCTTAGCGGGCGATATCCGCGCAGCCAGGAAGGAGAAGGATCAAAGTGAGGATTGCTGCGGCTGGTGCCTCTACAAGACGATCTGTAAGCGTAAGGGTAACAGCGCAGGAGTGAAGGACGTAAGCGAGAAGAAAAGCAGGAGAGAGATCCTTGCCTTGATGAAGGAGAAGATAGATGGGCGCGTTTGAATATACAAGGGATCAGCTGGAGGTGATCGAAAGCAGAGGCAGTAATCTCCTTGTTTCTGCCGCTGCGGGTTCCGGAAAGACTGCCGTTTTGGTCGAGCGGATCATCCGCAGAGTGACAGATCCCGTCGCGCCGGTGGATGTGGACCGGATCTTAGTATTGACCTTTACGAATGCTGCCGCAGCGCAGATGAAGGAAAAGATCTATAACACCATCGAGGAGAAAAGGGCAGAAAAACCGTCGGATGTCAATCTCCAGAAGCAGGCGGCTTTAGTTCATAATGCCATGATCACAACGATCCATGGGTTTTGCTTATCGGTGTTGAAAAATCATTTTAATGAGGCCGGACTTACCGCGGATTTCAGGGTGGCAGACGAAGGAGAGTGCAGGCTGTTAAGGCAGGATGCCTTATCGGAGGTTTTGGAGAAAAAATATGAGGAGAACGATCCGAAATTTATCAAAATGGCGGAATCGTTAGCCGGTGGCAAAACCGACCGGGCTTTGGAGGAACTGGTACTTAAGCTCTATGAATTTTCCGTAAGCTCTCCGGAGCCTGACGTATGGTTCGATCATTGCCTGAAAAGCTATGAAGATTTTTCGGACGAAGAAAAGGCGCTGTCTGATATCCCTGTCCTTACGGAGTATTTCAGGGATATCCGGGAGAGGCTTACGGAGGTTTCGGAGGGCTTTCAAAGACTCCTGCCTTTAACCGATACCGTAACGGGTCTGGATATATACCGCCCTACCATCGAAGCGGATCTTGAACTGATGGAGGAGCTGGCTCAGATCAGTAATCCCGGGGAATTGATGGGAAAGCTTAAGGATGTCTCCTTTATCCGGTTTGGAAAAAACGGCAGAAAGGGGGATCCGAAGCCTTCAGAAGAGGACAAAAAACATCTGCAGCAGCTGCGGGATGTTTTGAAGGACCGGGTAAAGAAGCTTCAGGAAAAAGCACGCGCGTTTGATCCTGTTGAGAGCAGAAAACAGGTGGTCTCCTGCCTTCCTGTTGTCAGGGAGCTTATCTCTTTAACGAAAGAGTTTACTGCCTGTTATCGGGAAAAGAAGCGGGATGCGGGGATCATCGATTATTCGGATATGGAGCAGCTTGCGATCCGGGTTTTCCTTGAAAATGACGGTGCTGCCGCAGAGGAGTACCGGGAGCTTTACGAGGAGGTCTATGTCGATGAATATCAGGACTCCAATCTGGTTCAGGAAACGATCCTTACATCGGTCAGCAGAGGCGATAATCTGTTTATGGTCGGTGATGTCAAGCAGAGCATTTATGGCTTCCGCCTGGCAAGACCGGATATTTTCCTGAAGAAATATAACACCTATAAGGAAGGAAATTTTGGAAAGCGGATCGATCTGAACCGGAATTTCCGAAGCAGGACAGAGGTCCTTGACGCGGTCAACGAGGTTTTTGCCGCGGTAATGAAGAGGGAAAATACCGGGATCGAATATGATCAGAGCGCAAGGCTCGTACGCGGATCAAAAACCTACACGGAAAAAAGTAAGGCGCATCAAACGGAGCTTGTTCTGGTAAAAAAAGAGGATACCAGTATCAATGAAAAGGAGCTGGAAGCGGAGGTGATCTCGCAGAGGATCAAAAGCCTTCTTCTGGAGGAAGAGGTGATCGACAGCGAAACGGGAAAGACCAGAGGTGTTATGTATAAGGATATCGTTATCCTGCTTCGCACGGCGAAGGATTGGTCCGATACGTTTGCGGGGGTGCTGAAAAAGAATGAGATCCCCGTACAGATCACCAGCAAAACAGGTTATTTTGCGGCATATGAGGTCGCGCTGATCCTGGATTTTCTGAAGGTGATTGATAATCCGAGGCAGGATATTCCCCTGGCTTCTGTTCTTCTTGGGTTTTTTGGGAAGATGACCGATGGAGAGCTGGCTTTGATCCGGGGAAGGAATCAGAACGGAAGTTTGTATGATGTTGTACAGAATGCGGCTGAAACGGAGCGAAAGGCAGCGGACTTCCTTTCACTGTTAAACTATTATCGGGGAAAAACAGGTTATACGGGTGTCTATGAGCTGCTTAGGGAGATTATAGATGACGGCTATGGGAGATATGTTGCCGCGCTGGAAAACGGAAGGCAGAGGCTTGCAAATCTGAATATGCTTCTGCAGAAAGCTGAGGATTATGCGAAAACCAGCTATAAAGGCCTGTTCCAATTTGTGCGCTATATTGATATGCTGAAAAAGTATGAAGTGGATTATGGAGAGAATACGGCCTTTGCCGACGATAACGCGGTAAGGATCATGACGATCCATAACAGTAAAGGTCTGGAGTTTCCGGTCTGCTTTGTCGCGGGTTTAGGAAAGCAATATAATTTTTCGGATCAGAGGGCAGCCGTAATACTGGATGCGGATCATGGCATCGGTATGGATCTGGTGGATCTGTCAAGGCGGACCAGAGCGCATACGATCCTGAAGGATGCTCTTTCAAAAAAAGGTCTTAAGGAGCTTGGGGCGGAGGAGCTCAGGCTTTTATATGTAGCTATGACCAGGGCAAAGGAGAAGCTGATCTTAACCGGTCACGTCAAGGATTTCGATAAGGCCTTAGAAGGTCCTTTGGGGCTTGCTGAGGTCTCAAGCCATCTGGATCTCCTGCTTTACGCAAACAGGATCGAACCCCTGCAGAATGTTTTGATCCGTTTTTGTAAGCCGGAGGAGCTTGTAAAGGAAGGCGTTGAAGCGGAGCTTGGCCGGAACGAGGCTTATCTGCGGCTTTTAGAGATTTCCGAGGGAAAAGCGGATTATCTGCGGGAAATGGAAGCGCAGGGCGAGATCTCAGAGATGATCGCGGAGCTCAAAGAGAAGCTAAAGTTTCGGTACGAGGCCAGGGAGGACGATGAGACACTGGAAAAATTTTCGGTCACCGAGCTGAAGCAGAGACATCTTGCGAAACTGCTTCAGGAGGACAGGGAGGCGGGCGTGGAGCCTTCAGAGTTGTTTGGCCCCCCACAGAAACGAGAGAAATACATTCCGACCTTCATCCGGGGGGTTCAGGCAAGGACGATCTCGGGAAATATCCATGGAAGCGCGGTGCACAGACTGTTTGAGCTCTGGGATTATTCGAGAAAGGTAACTCCTGAGAGCATCGCGGAATTTAAAGCGGAAGAGGTCAACCTTGGCCGGATCGAACAGGAGCTGGCGGAATCAGTCACAACGGAGGAACTGTTGAATTTTTTAGGAAGTCCTCTGGCAGAGCGGATGCAGGCAGCTGGTCAAACGGGACAGCTGTACAGAGAGCAGCCGTTTATGATCCGGTTAGACGGGCAGCTGATCCAGGGGATCATAGATGCTTTCTTTATTGAAGAAGGGGAGATCGTGATCGTAGACTATAAGACCGATCGGGTCAATGAGTCAACGGAGCTTGTAAAAAGGTATGAGTTGCAGCTGGAATACTATGCCAGAGCTCTGCAGAGGCTGTTGGGCATACCGGTCAAGGAGAGGATCATCTATTCAACTGTTTTGAATCAGAGCATTCTGGTATAATGCTTTCGGGATGCTTGAAAAATGGCCGGAAAGGACGTATAATCGGACTATGGATCTGAATTTTAACAATTCCAATAAAAGAAGAAAGGTTCAGACGGTGCAGGATATGCTGGCAAGCCCCGTGCAGGGACAGACGGGAAGACAGCCCGGTCCTTCCCAGGCGCAGCCTGTCATGCAGCAGTCTTTGCGTCAGTCCGCGGAAAGTCAGCCGATCAAAAGACAGCAGGCGACGGGACAGGGTCCTCTCGGGCAGCAGGGGATCCGTGTAAACTCCGCAAGGCAGCCTGTGGATCCGGGGGCGGCCAGACCTTCCAGAGCGCTGCAGCCGGGAGCAAACGTAAAGGTCAACACGAATGTCAACGTAAACGGTGCCGCGGCGGAGCGGTCCTTTGGCATTGACTTCAGGGAACCGGTCAGTTTCGTTTATTTTGGGATCCTTTTGGTCTGCGTTGTGAGTACGGTCATTATCAATGCATTGTCCGGGGGCGGGCCGGCCTCCTCTTCGGCCGTTTCCGGAAAAACGGCGAAAAAACTGTATGCTGCGAGAGATACGATAAATACAATTCCTACAGTGATGGGCCTGATCCCGGAGCTGTTAGATAATTTTGTGGCGGGTGGAAGCTCCTCTGAAAATAAGACGCTTGAAGAAAGCGAGATGACGACGCCGGACGGTTCCTCCATCAGTCAGGAGGTTTCCGATGACGGAACGATCACGACGACCAATCAGCCGGATTCTGCTGCGGCGGTTACGCAGGCAGGAGCCGCGATGGTTTTGGACGGAGGGCAGGGGCTTTCCGGTTATACCGAGGCGGCTTCTCATACCGAGCTGGTCACGCAGTTAGAGAGCGCTCTGGCATCCGGTGACTATACGTTTGTCGGCATGAAGCTGGCCTATAAGGATGATTACGGCGATCTGAAGGGATATCCTCAGACGGTCGTCAGCTATTTTACGGAATACATGGCAGCGAATTCGGAGAAGCGGACCGCGTTTATCAGCCAGATCTCTTCGGAGAGCTATTCCGCTATGAATGATTCCGCGTATCTGGTTGTACTTCCCGTGATCCAGTTTACCGTGAATATGGCGTATGATAATACTACGGTATCTGTTCCGGGCTTCGGGGATACGATCGTCAACTCCGGTCAGTCCGTGGTGATAAAGCCGTTGCTTCCCTGTATGTATTCGGTTACTCTTTCCAATGCAATGTGGAGCGCTCCTGTTACCAAGGAGATCGCTACCAGTCTGGATGAACTGTCATATTCTCTGAGCGTCAGCTGAGAGTCGATATTTTTTTAAAAACCCCTCTTGACAAGGTCATATTGTAGTGGTACATTGTTATCGTTGATTAGCACTCAATCAAAACGAGTGCTAACAACCCAAAAGCAAAACAGGCTTTACAGCTAAATTTTTATTATAAGCAGGAGGAAAAATATTATGACGTTAAAACCACTTGGAGACAGAGTAGTATTGAAGCAGCTCGAAGCTGAAGAGACGACGAAGTCCGGCATCGTTCTTCCGGGCAACAGCAAGGAGAAGCCGCAGCAGGCTGAGATCATTGCCGTTGGACCGGGTACGGTCGTAGATGGGAAGGAAGTGAAGATGGAGGTTTCCGTAGGTCATTCAAGCTCGGGCAGCTTCAAAAGCGTTGTTTTAAGCGCCA
>JAFSXN010000168.1 GCA_017444015.1 Lachnospiraceae bacterium
ATAAAAAGAAATGCAGATATCTGCATATCGTAGCGGATGAAGACCATGTGGCCGCCCAGTTCTGGGAAAACAAGGGCGACCTGAAAAGAGACAGCAATGGGAACAAGATCAACACGATCATCCCGAAGCTTGTTGTGGTATACGAGGATATCCTGGATGAGTCACCCCCAGGAACAAAGAAACACCGGTACCGGTTGGTCGGTAAGAAAGTCTTCAGCGGTGTGTATAATGGACCGGCAGAGAATCTTAAGCTGTGGGACGAGGTAGAAGACTACATCTACAAAACGTATGATCCGGATGTGCTGGAGCGGGTATATATCGCAGGTGATGGAGCCGGATGGATCAAAACCGGAGTGGCTGTGATCAACAAGAGCTGTTTTGTCCTGGATAAGTTCCATACGATGAAATACATCAATGCCTCCGTGGCACATCTGGCGAATGCAGAGGAGATCAAGGAAGTCCTTTGGGAATGCGTTAACGGAGCACATAAGCGGATACTGAAAAGGCAATATCAAGAGATCCTTCGGGTAACAGAAAGCCCCGGTAAATATGAGGATGTAGAAAAGGCCTTGAAGTATTTCATGCACAACTGGGATGGCATAGAGATACTCAGGAAAGGAAACGGAAGCGTATGGGGATGTTGTGCTGAAGGGCAAGTAAGCCATGTATTAAGCAGCCGGCTGAGCAGCAGGCCTATGGGGTGGAGTGTGCTGGGTTGCGACCATATGGCACAACTAAGAGCTTTTCGTCAGAATGGTGGGAAGGTCATCGATCTTCTCCGCTATCAAAAGAAAGAACGGAAGAAAGAAAAGCGCCGCCAGGAGCGGAAAGAACTGATCCGTGATCTGAAAAAAAGACAAAGCGGATGGGATTATGCAGAACAACTGAACGTGGAGATCCCGGGGCTGGAAAATACAAGTCTCAAATGGCTTAAGGATTTGATCCGCGGGCAGCTAAGCGCCTGACAAAAGCAAAAGCGCCTGCTTGTGTGGCATCGTAATACAGCAGAAAATGACGGGAATGGGAGCGGGAACGAAGTCAAGGAACAGCACGCTGACGTTATAAGCTCTTAGCTCCCGTACTATGGGAGCCTGGAGCTTGTACGTCGGGCAGTCCTTGACGAAGCGACACGGATCAGGCTATTGTCCGGAAAGGAGTGCAGCTCCTTTCTCTGCCTCACCGGCGAGGTGACCGGGGTCGAGGGGACGAGTCCCCTTGCAGGTTCTTAGGGCAGCGCCCTAAGCTCCCAGAGGAAAACGATATGCAAACGTAAATGGTTATAGTATAATGGCGGAAACAGATCTGATCATAATCTCAGTGAGGGTTATTCTACCCATTGTTTCCGAAAATTAGTTTACGCGATCCTTATCCAGAATTGACACATAAAGCGTTTCGGTTTACTCTTGTTGATTGTACGGATTATCTTTGCAGGAAGGATGAGACGAAATGAAAAGACGTTTTTATCTTGTGCTGATGATGCTTGCGGCGGTGATGGCCGTATCGCTTATGGGCTGCGGGTCGGATTCCGGAAGGGCTATTGACCGCAGTGCCCATCTGAAGGACGAGGATGACGAGGACGAGGATGAGG
>JAFSXN010000169.1 GCA_017444015.1 Lachnospiraceae bacterium
CGCAAAACCATCAAGCATGACGGGATTGACCAGGCGGATGAGAAGTTCTGGTATGAAAACGAGAGTACGAAATACGCCCTGATGCCGGTATGGCTTTTGGTAACGAAATGGAAGGATAAAACCTTCAAATTCGCAATGAACGGGCAGACCGGGCGGATGGTCGGGGATCTTCCCGTCAGCGCCGGAAAAATGATCGGCGTGCTGGTTCCCCTCTTTATACTGATGCTGGCCGTATTCAATATGATCTCGGGCGGAGAGAAGGTGCTCGAATCTTTGTTCATCGCAGGGATCGTGGATCTGCTTGTAGGAGTTTTTATGTATTCCAGCATGAAATCGGTGCACAGCGCTACCAGTGCCGGCGGATATATTTCGCAATCCCTGGAGCTGGTATTTCAGGATGAGAAGAAGATCGGGTCCTTTAAAGCCAGAAAGATGAAGAAGGCAATGAAGGATAAATAGAGGCAGTGTTGTAAAGGAAACAAAGGTTTTCAAAAGGAGGAACCAGAATGCAGATAAGGAAAATCAGTAGTTGCAGGATATTGTCACTGTTTTGGCATTGGTTTTAATGTTCAATCTGTCAGCGTTTTCGGTCCGGGCGGATGCACCGGATAAAGCCCCCGCGGGGAGCGAAGAAAGCCTGCTTTCGGCGCCCGGGATTGAAGAGGCAGCGGACGGCAAAACGCAGATAAGCTTTGATACGATCTACTTCGGGGAATACCCGCAGGCGATGGTGGTGGATGATCCGTCCTACGACGGGGACGCGGCGGGCTTTTATTTATACGATAAAGAGGCATATGAAGCCCTTGTAAATACTATCGAATGGGACGATGACGGAGATACGGAGATCGACGGAGAATGGTACCGGAGAGTACCGAATGAGGAGGCTGCGTCAGAATACGACTACTACAAGTATCAGCCGATCCTCTGGAGGGTCCTTAAAATAGACGGGATCGAATACGATAACGGCAATGTCATCCGGGCGGCGCTTTTGCTTTCGGATAAGATCTTAGACGTAAAGCCTTTTGATGAAGGGGGCTTTGGAGTCTGGGAGGAATCCAGTATCCGAAAGTGGCTGAACGGTGATTTCGAGCGGGTTGTCTTTGACAGCGAGGTCAGCTACAACGATATCCTCAATGTGATGGAGGAAGCGACCGATGGCGATTTCGAGGCTTACGAGGGAGAAGCGGAATATACGACCGAAGATATCTTTCTGCTATCCGGGGCGGAGGCCTTTGGCGCGGACGGAGAAGATTTTGGATTCCTGCGTTCCCCGGATGATACCTATGCTTCGGCAGAGGAAGATCCGGCAAGAGAGGCAATACCAACGGGCTATGCAGTAATGCAGTCCGGGTTGGATAAGGCCGGTTACTGGTGGCTGCGCTCGACTGCCGTAAACAATGACGAAAACGCTATGGCTGTAGATATCCTTGGCGGCGCGGCAGAGTGGAACAAGGCAGAATCCGGGGACTCCTGCTACGGGATCCGTCCGGCGCTTTGGTTAAACATCGAAGAAGCAGAGGGCGACTACGAGTATGCCGGTAAGACGAGCATTGACATAGTGGGAGGCGGGTCGGAACCGGAGCCGGAAAAGGAACCGAAGACAGAACCGGAAACCAAGGAGGGCGAAGGGAAGGAGTCCCAGGGAGGACGTCTGAGCGAGGCGGCTCTGTATTTGAGCGGCCAGTGGTTCTTAGCCCGCTTTATGGCGGAGGATTTTGACGACAGCGTAACGGAGCAGGTGGAGCTTACGGAACTCTCGGAAACACTTCCCGGGAGCTGGTGTATCTACGCGGAAACCGATATCTATAATCCGGCGAATGAGTCCTACGATCTGGATACCGGAGAATCTGAGACGGATCTGAGTGCTTCCTATATGAAGGCGGATATTATCGACGGCACAGATGACGGCTTTAAGATGCTTCTGGATACCGGCGAGTATTTTGATATTACGACCGGAAAGATCTATCAGGATGGCCTGAAGGAGGAGCTTGACGGAGAGCTTTCGGAGGAAAGCGCCCGATTTAGCGGAAATATGCAGGTTACGATCTATCGGATCCTGTCCTATGACGGAAGACTGTTCGGCGTCGGCGAGCTGCTCTATCCTTCGGGAGAGACGCTGAACCTGTGCATGGTAAGAGAAGCCGGAATTGACGGGACAGATAGCAAGGAGAAGAAAGAGCCTGAGCCTGAAAAGAAGACGGAAAAGTCAGATAGACATTCCGATGAAATCGGCGATTATCCTGTTCTCTGGGGAACCTTTAATATAAGCGGCGTGCAGAATGAGCCGACGGAGGAAACCGCCTTTACGTTAACGGATGGAACCTTCTATATTAATTCGATAACTACCTATCACTGGAACCACGGAGAGGGCAGTACGCCGGGGCAGATCAGCCTTGTGAAGGACGGCGAGATCATAGGTACCTGGGATGCTGTAGGCCGCGGCGGAAGCGGAGCGGAAAACGTAAACTGGGACGTATTTCCGGATATTGAGATCGAGCCGGGAGATTATGAGATTATCGACTCGGATCCGGAAACCTGGAGCTGTAATGAGGAATCCAGATACAGAGGCTTTGCGGAGCTTCGGGGAGAGGAAGTATTGTCGGGTACAACGGAAGCTACCGGGAATACCGGCGGGACAGAGGACGTTATCATTGACGCGGCAATCGATCTGAAGGATTACCATGATGAGTACATCAGGGAGTACGGCGGAAACCTGGAGGAAGTGCTGGCGGAGGCTCTGGATTCGAAGGTAGAGGAAGGCGAGGACAGCAGGCTGATCTGTGACGGAGCCATCGAGTTCTTTCCGACGGTAGACGGTTCCGGCTTCTTTGTATGGCTGTATGAGCCAGTAGAGAATTATACCGTCTATGGCCTGACGGTGGGAATGACGGAGGAAGAGGCGCTGTCAGTTCTGCAAGCGCAGGGGCTGGAATATGAAAAGGGCTTTGACAACGGGATTTATTCCGATGATTTCAGTGATTATTATGTCACGTATGACCTTTCGGACGGGAAGCTGTCGAAGATAACGTATGTAAAGATTATATGATGTAGCAATGGAGCCGGAAGAAAAGAAAAAGCAGAAAATCTGGATCTGGGCGCCGGCCATTTCCCTGATCATCGCTTCTGCTATTCTGATCGAACTCAGGGATAAGATCTATGACTGGCAGAGTTTTCTTGCGGCGCTCCTTGTTCCGGTAGGAGGCCCGCTTGCCCTGATCTGGCTGTTCTGGTTCTGGTGGTACGGGACGAATTATAAGAAGTACAAGAACTGGGACGGTGTTGTAGAAAAGAAGGAAATCAAGGAATACGACGAGGAAAAACGGGACGGGTCCGGCAACAAGTATCTGGAGCACTCTACCTTTTATAGGCTCTATTTTCGGGACGATAAGGGAAAGGAGCATACCCTGGTAGAGCGGGATACCCCGTCGCGCTATGACTTCTTTGAAGAGGGCGAGCGGGTACGCTACCATGGAAGGTATACGAACTACTACGAGAAATACGATAAATCGGGACTGGACAAGATCCCCTGCTTGGGCTGCGGGGCAGGGCTTGACCCGAGACAGAACTACTGCTCACGGTGTGGATGTATCGTGTTAAAAGGAAATTAAAAAACGGCGGAAGCCATAGAAAGAGGTATTCGGGGAGATGCCCCAGGCATTGGAAGATTTCATTACAATTTTAGAATTGATCGGTCTGGTGCTTTTAAGCATGGTGCCGGTAGTTCTGATCTTCGGGATCCCGATCTGGCTGCTTTCAAGGCGGGATAAGAAAAAGGCGGAAAACGCGGATACGGAGATCAATAAGGGCAGCAGTACGGAGGAAAGTACGACAGCCTTCTTTAAAACAGTCGCGCCCTATATCGGTCCGGTTATGCTGGTCGGCGGGATCCTCTGGGCAGTAGTCGGAGGGAACCGTGTGGAAAAGGGCCTGGAGCGGATGACCGCGGAGACGACGGGCTATGTCCTAAGCTCTTATTATGAGAGCGATTCCGACGGGGGTTCCTACTATGAGACGACGGTTCAGGTCGAGATCGACGGGAATACCTATAAAAGAAAAAAGGATTTAAGCGGCAGGAAGGAGAGAGGAACGCCCTATACCGTAAAATATAACCCGGAGGATCCTTCGGAATTTTATGTCGTGGATTTTGATACCTCTTCCGGGGCAATGCGGATGCAGGGAACCGGGATTGCGGTTCTTGGGATGCTTTTTTCGATCTTAGGGCTCCGCTTTAAGTTTATGCAGAGTAAGAAGGAGAAACCGTTCGGAGAGGGGTTCGAGTAAAGCATAGAACAGGTAATCCGGCGACAAAAAAGGTCTGTGATCATAAGGAACAGTTTACAGTACAGGGAGGGTTTTAGTGATGAAGATGAAAAAATGGATCGCGCTTCTGCTGGCGGCAGCTATGACTCTGCCGCTTATGGCCTGCGGGGATTCCTCGGATCTCTATGAGGTAGATATGGACGCGCTTGCGGAGATGGAGGAGCTGCCGGAGGGAGTGGATCCGGAAGCGTTGGAAGCCTATCAGCAGGCGCAGGAAGCGGGCGGAGAGAGCGCAAAGTCCGCAAAGGCAGGAGGTACCGGAAAGAAGAGTACGGGTTCACAGGAGGCGAAGCCTGCGTCCGAAAAGGAGACCGCAGGAGAAGCGGAAACTTCGGAGAAAGCCTACTTGGCGCTCGGAAATGACCTGAAGGAGGATCAGTTAAAGACGGTTCTTAAGCTTATGGATCTGTCCGAGGAGGAGTATGAGGAGTGCGATATCGTTTATGTAACAAATGACGAGGAGCATGCCTTCCTGGATAATTATATCGCTCCCTCGCTGATTGGCACCAGAGCCCTTTCCTCGGTTCTTGTAAGGCCTGCGGAGGCTGGCAGCGGGATCGATGTTACAACGGAGAATATCAGCTTCTGTACGCCCGATATGTACAAGAACGCTTTTCAGACGGCGGGAGTGGATGACGCGGATATCATTGTCGCGGGGCCCTTTGAAATTTCGGGTACGGCAGCTCTGATCGGGGCGGTAAAGGCCTACGAGCGGATTTCCGGGATTACGATTTCCGATACTGTGGTAGACGCAGCGATCGATGAGCTGATTACGACGGGAGAGATTGCAGACGCGGTAGGCTCCAAGGAAGACGCGGCGAAGCTGATGGCTTATATCAAGGCAAAGGCTCTTTCGGAAAAGCCGACCACCAGAGAGGAGTTAGAGGCTCTGGTACGGCAGGCGCTGAAGGATCTGGGGATAGAGCTTCCCGATGAATATATTGACCGGATCGTGGATCTGCTGTTAAAGCTCTTAATGGCAGGGATCGATCTGAACCAGATCCCGGACGAGGTTCTGGGATTTTACCAGAAATATAAAAATTAAGCAGTCAAAGCAGTATATAAACCTCATTCGTAAATAAAGCGGGTAAAAAGATATGAGAACAGGATTGAAACGATTACTACTTATTATATTGTTTTTGCTGGCTTTTTCCGTAGTCATGGAGCCGGTTCGGACCAGAGCCGATTTCGGGAATTTTGCCGGAGATTCCGACTATGGCGGAGGCGGTACTTCCGGCGGAGGCGGTGGTGGAGGCGACGGCTTTATAGAGGATCTGCAGTCGGAAGCCATTGCATGGGCGATAGCGATCGCCATAGTTGTGCTCCTGATCGTCTGGTTTATTTTGTATACCTTTATCATTGAGCCTATTATCAATTTCATCCGGAAAAAGAAACCGGAGGAGAAGACCCGGTCGGTACCTGAACAGAGGCAGAAGCTTCGTCCGATCGGTGAATATAAGACATTGGATCCGGGCTTTAAGGAGGCGGCCCTTCGCGAGCGCCTCTCCAATCTGTACTTACAGCTGCAGGATGCTTGGCATGAGCTGGATCTGGAGAGCCTCAGACCTTATCTGACGGACGGCTTCTACAACCAGAGCGAGCGGCAGCTTGCGGAAAAACGAAGGAGCCATATTATCCCCTTTACCGAACGGATCGCCGTGCTGGAGGTCAAGCTTTCGGGCTTCTACCAGGAGGAAGGGCTTGACCATATCGTTGCAAGGCTGAAGACCCGGATCATAGCCTATGAGATCTTTGATCCAGGGGAATCCGGCAACGGAAAGAACGCGAAGCCGCGGGTCATCTCCGGCAGCAAAACCCAGGAGAAATTTATGGAGTACGAGTGGGATCTGTGCCGGAAGACAGGCGTGCAGACAGAAGGTCTGGATGGAAACGCGGTAAAGACGGTTACCTGCCCGAAATGCGGCGCGCCGCTCAATATCAATCAGACGGTGCAGTGTCCGTACTGCGGCAGCGTTGTAACGGTAGAGAACGAAGACTGGGCTCTGAATAATATCAAGGGAATTTCCCAGCGGACGGGACGATAAAGGTTGCGCAGGTGTTCAGACGAGGATCTGAAAAAGGAGGAAGTATGAAAAAGAACGAAAACGGGAATAATGTAAGACGGAGAGCGGTGCGACTGGCTGTTCTGTCCGTCTTTGCGGCCTTTTGTCTGCTCCTTGCCGGGCCGAAGAGAGTTTATGCGTTAGACGTTTCCGGCGTGAAAGCCGAGACGGTGAATGGGCGGAAGACGACAACGCTGACAAAGAGCATGACCTTAAGCTCTAACGTAAACGTAGATGGTGACCTGGTCGTCGAGGGGAGCCTGAAGCTTGGCGGAAAACAGCTTTCGGTTTCCGGGGATGTTCTGATGAAGTCGGATATCGACCTTCAGGGCGGGCGCTTTGACGTAGGCGGAAATCTGCATCAGGTGGATCCGGCTCTTTACGTGAACGGGGGCCTGGTCCAGATCAGCAGGAACTACTATATCGAAGGCACGGACAAGGAAAACGGGGTTATGAAGCCTTCCTACGGCTGGATCAAGATGGATAAAGATGTGGATACGGTATACGTAGGCGGCGATTTCTGGGCGAGAAGCTTTAATACCTCGGTGCTTTCCGCGGGAGAAATACAGTTCTGCGGAAACGTAACGGATTATAAAGGAAATACGTTAAGAGGAAGCGGGACGCACCGCGCGAACTTCGCCATCGCAAAAAAATCTCTGGTGGTGGATCTGCAGAATAACGCGTATTTCCAGTCGGTCGTTACCGGGACTGCCCCTGTGCGCTTTAAGCAGCTTGGGATCAATAAGCTGATCACCGGGATTACCCTGACAGGGGATGTGGAAAATATCTGCAATAAGCTCGATTTAAACGGAAATACGCTGACGATCAACGGAAGCGTGAAGAAGGTCAGCTCCGATATTGATCTAAACGGCGGCAAGCTTGTCGTTACCGGCAATTTCAACCAGGTGGACCCCGCGATCTACTTTAACAAGGGGAGACTTGAGGTCGGCGGAAATTATGCCATAGAGAGTCCGGATAAGGATTCGGATGGAAAAACGCCGAAGGCTTCCTACGGCTGGATCAAGATGGCGGATCCGAAGGATTATCTGCTGGTAAAGGGAAATTTCTCCGCAAGGAGCTTTAATACCTCGGTGCTTTCCGCGGGAACCATGGAATTTAAGAAAAACGTTACGGATTTTAAGGGCAATACCATCCGGGGAAGCAGCGACCACAAAGCGGTCTTTTCCGGGCAGGGCAATCAGCTGGTGGATCTGCAGAGCAGCGCCGCAAGCTTTCAGACGATCTCCACCCGGAACCAGAACGTAACCTTTAAGCAGATGGGCATCAACAAGCTGACGGAGCCGGTCACCCTTACCGGGAACGTAGAGGATATCTGGAACAAGTTAGACTTAAACGGGAAGCAGATGACAATCCGGGGGAACGTCGATAAGGTTTCCTCTGATCTTACCTTAAACAGCGGAACACTGACGGTTACCGGGAATTTCCGTCTGGTGGACCCCGCGATCTACTTTACCAAGGGAACGCTTGAAGTCGACGGGGAGTTCCGTATCGAAAGCCCGGATAAGGAGAGCGACGGAAAGACGCCGAAGGCCTCCTATGGCTGGCTTAAGATGGAGGATGATAAGGATAAGCTGATCGTAAAAAAGGCATTCCATGCCAGAAGCTTTAATACCTCGGTGCTCTCTGCGGGGAAGATGACCTTCAGCGGGAACGTAACGGATTATAAGGGCAATACCTTCCGCTGCAGCAATACGAACCTTGCAGTCTTTACCGGAAACAGCGGACAGGTCGTAGATCTGCAGAGCCCCTCCGCCTGCTTTGAAAGCGTATCCTGTAACGGAACAACCTTTAAGCAGCTTGGGATCCGTCGGCTGACACAGAGTATCAGCATCGGGGGCGATGTGGAGGATATCTGGAACAAGCTCGATCTGAACGGGAATGGTCTTACGATCAACGGAAGCGTCAAAAAGGTATCTGCGGATATTGATCTGAACGGCGGAAGGATGGTCGTTGAAAAGGATTTCCGTCTGGTGGATCCCGCGATCTACTTTAACGGCGGCGGGCTCTGGGTAAACGGGAACTTTTCGATTGAAAGCCCGGACAAGGATACGGACGGAACGCAAAAGGCTTCCTATGGCTGGCTGAAAATGGAAAATGAGAAGGATGCTCTGACCATTGCCGGAAACTTTTCGGCCAAGAGCTTTAATACCTCCGTACTGAGCGAGGGAACCCTTCTTTTCCAGGGAAATGTCAATGATTATAAAGGAAATACCCTTCGCTGCAGCGGGACAAACCTTGCGATGTTTACCGGCACGGGAAAGCAGGTAGTGGAGTTTGCGGGCAGCTCCGCGAGCTTCCAGACTATTAAGACCTCAAATAAGAATGTCCAGTTTAAGACGCTGGGTGTCAATCAGCTGACGGAAGACGTAACGATTGCCGGCCCTGTGGAGAAGATCTGGAACAAGTTAGATCTGAACGGGAAGAGTATGACAATAAACGGAAACGTAGACGCTCTGGATGCTGACCTTACCTTAAACGGCGGGACACTCCACGTTACCGGGAATTTTAGGCATCTCGATCCTGCGATCTACTTTACAGGCGGGACGCTTCAGATCGACGGGGATTATCTGATCGAAAGCGCGGAAAAGGATTCGGACGGGACGCCAAAGGCGGTCTACGGCTGGGTCAAGATGGAGGATCCGAAGGATAAGCTCATTGTCGGGGGCAGCTTACATGCAAAGAGCTTTAATTCCTCTGTCATGACGGCGGGATCGATTGCGGTCGGCGGCGATATCAACGATGCCAAGGGAAATACCATGCGGGCCTCCGGGGATATGACGATCAAAACCGGAACGATCACGACCGAAGGCAAGGCGAAAACTGACACAAAACCGACAGAAACGCCGAAGCCTACGGAGGCGCCGAAGCCTACCGCAGAGCCCACCGTTGCGCCCACACCGACACCTGAGGTAACGCCGGAACCTACACCAGAACCGAAACCTACAACAGAGCCTACCGTTGAGCCTACTCCTGAACCGACACCAGAGCCTACGCAAGCTCCAAAGAAGAAAAAATCAGGGTTCGACGAGAGACCCATTATCACGCCCGGCGATGGAAACGATAATGACGGAAAGACCGTTATCAGGGATGATGGCGATAAGGATAAAAACAAGAAGGATCAGGTAATTTACTATATCAAGCAGTCCGATAAGACCTTCTATCTCTATAAGATGGTGAACGCGGATTCAAAGAATGCCACGAAGGTAAAGGTAACGAACTGGAAGATTGTGGGTAAAGGGATGGTTTCGTCCGCGTCCATAAAGAATACCAGTGACGGCGGCTGTAAGCTGACCGTGAAGGAAGACTGGAACGGGACGGCGGATCCTTTTGCTGAAGAAGACGGACCTTATGTTATCGTGGGCTGTACCTATGAGGGGAAGTCCTATACCTCAACCTGGGTGACAAACAGTATCTTTAATGTTATTGTGCCTACCTCAACACCCACAAAAAATCCTACGCTGACACCTGCGAAGAAGCCCACGCCGACACCTGCGCCAAAGCCTACAAAGACACCTGCGCCTGCTCCGAAGCCGACCGCTGCTCCGACTCTGACACCGAAGCAGAGCGAGCAGATCGAAGCGATCAAGAAGGCTGCCCCCGCTACTACGCCAGCGAAGATCATTAAGCAGGGTCGGATCGTATTTAAGGTGAACAAACCCTCAGGATTAACGATCACCGGCTATGAATACGCGGTGAAGGAAGGAGAGAAGGGGGACTGGAAGACAGTAAAATCTACAAGTAATGAAGTAATTATGTCGAATCAGTTCCCGAATCTGAAGCTGGGTGAGACTTATTGGTATAAATACCGCTATTATCTTACGGTGAACGGTGAGGATTATTACAGCAACTGGACCGGCGGCGAAATGGGTGATGTGTATACAATCTATGATTGATGATCCGTATACTTATCGTAAACGAATGAAATAAATTCGTTTCCTATATAACAGGAGATATACATGAGAAAGTCTTTTTTGATAAATACAGCGGTACGGTGCATGGTTGTCGCCGTTATGGTATTCCTTCTGGCAGGGTGTGAGGATGTCCCGGTAGACGGCGGAGACGGATCCGGGCAGAAAGAAGAGGTTCTTCAGGACGATGTAACAATCCGGGAGGTCGAAACCGGGATCGAGGGCGCGGAGACGGTAAAGGTACTCCGCCAGAAGCCCTTTGTGAATGCTGATAAACAGAACGGCTATTGGCAGAGGACAGATTATATGCAGCTCGACCCGCGTGAGACCTCCGGAAATAAGGGTTTGAAGGTTTCCCGCCCGGAGGACAGCTGGGACAAGGTTCTGTTTGAATATGAGCATACGACCATCGGCTATCGCTACTTTTCCATGGAGCAAACCCTTTCGGCAGGCGGTTACTGCCGGGCAAGCTGGGGCTTCTCCTATACCGTGGATACGCCGGATGCTCCGGGAGAGATGTACTGCTCTTTGTATTTTGCCGACATAGAGCCTGGGTACGATCCTTTCGGACAAAAGGTGACGCCGCTTAAGTATTTTTCCGAACGGGTAGGTACTCTGGATTACGCTTCGGATATCCACAATGCAGCGGGAACCGAAAGGGAAAGAGAATGGAACAGGGAAAGGGATAAGCCGGAGCTTAAGGATGAACAGCTCTGGGACGCCTGGGGATATTTCCCGCGGATGGTTTCCAAAGGAGATAAGCTCTATGTTGTAATGGATATTTCCGATGGCGAGGATGGAACGATTCAGGCCCGCGACGTTTATGAATACAGCTGGATTGATGAGCCTTATGCCGGGGATGAGAAGGTCTGGACGGATGAGGACTATGAAAACAATCCCGATTATATGGCGAATGTTTATGACGGCTGCTGGGATCTGACGGATATCATCTATGTAGGAGACGATAAGGTCAACACAGCGAATCCTGACGTGGATGTTTCGGCAGAGCGCAGGGGACTTGACGGACAGGAGGTCGTCTATACCTTTACGGTAAAGGACAACATCAGTGAAACAGAGGGACATGACTGTACCGGAGAGGTAAAAGAATTAGCCCTGCCGGAGCCGGGCTTCTCCGGGAGGTATTACGCGGGAGGCTTTTTCAATCCGGGATTTACGGTCTTTCGAAAGGCGGATGAGCAGCATACCCCCGGAAACGTGATCTGTTCTCTCGCTCTTTGCGACGTCGAATTCGGAACCGGAAAATATGGGGTAAAGATTACGCCTCGTATGTATTTTTCAAGAGGCTATCCGGCACAAGAGGTTCAGACCTTCTCACCGGGAGAAGAGAGAATGACCTGGAGACAGACCGGGGCGGAGGGAGAAACGGATTATCCGGAATACGCCTATACCAGTCTGGATGGGAGCTTCCCGGCAGGAGAAAGGGATAAAGAAAAGATCTATCTGGTCTATGGTATGATGGATACCATCGCGGGGGATATTCGGATGTACGATATTTATGAGTACACCTGGCAGGAAGGTCCTGTTACCGAATGGATCTATAATCCGCCGATGTATGATTGATGAGGGGAACAGGAATGAACAGATATGTAAAATCGGTGATAACGCTGGGGCTTGCAGCGCTGTGCATGCTTTCCTCTTCCGGACGCTGTTTTGCTAAGGAAAGCAAAGAGGTGGGAACCCTTCAGGAGTTTCGCTGGAAAAAGACGGATGAGCGGTATCTGGAGCCCACCATAGAAACCAGGCAGGAGGATCCCTTTGAGATTTCGGCGCAGCACGGACAGAACCCGGAAGCGTTTGTATTCAGCTTTGATGTCGTAAAGAAAGCCAATTATTCCAGGTTTCCCTTTCATAACTGCAAGGGGGAAACGGTTGCCTTTAACATCAACTGCTCAGACTTTGCGGATTCCTACAAGGCGGGGGAGACCTGCGCGCCTACGTTGAAATGGTACTGGATACATTTTGATTCGAATCATACGCCCGGAGAGGTTTTCGGTGCCTTTTACTTTGCGGATATCGAAGAAAATGGGAATGACCCCTTCGGACAGAAGGTAACAGTCCGGCAGTATTTTACGAAGGGCGGCTTGGAACCGGATGATACATACGAGATGCAATATTTCGGAAGAAATACCTATGGGCGCGACCGGATCGGGAATAAGGATTCCCTTGAGACGGAGTATATTTTCTGCCCGACCGCTAAGTTCCCGCAGGGTAAACAGGAAGGGGAAAAGCTGTATATTGTTTATGATACGGAGGATGGCTTCAGCGGGGAGACAAAGATGCGGAATATCTATGAATTTACCTGGACACAGAAATCCGATGCGTATTATGAACAGGTAGCAAAGGAGAAGGCCCTGGAAAATCACCCCAGACCCAATCCTTTGTACGAAGAGGATATGCCATAGGTTATCATTTCTATTTACGGAAGGAGGCAAAGAAGAAAATGAATAAGATGAAAGGCAGAGGATTCGCAGGGAAATGGTTAGTGTTTATGGCTATGCTCTGGGCAGTAGTTGCGTTGTTCGCGGCTCCCAGGAAGGTTCTCGCACTGGACGTTTCCGGCGTTAAAACTGAGACGGTTAATGGACAGAAAACCACGACCCTGACCAAAGGGATGACATTGAGCTCTGATGCCAGTGTACAGGGAAATCTGATCGTAGAGGGGAACCTGAAGCTGCAGGGACACTATCTCTCGGTGACGGGAGATGTTCTGATGAAATCGGACATTGACCTGGAGGGCGGCAAATTATATGTAAGCGGCAGCCTGCACCAGGTAGATCCGGCGCTTTACGTTAACGGCGGCTATGTCCAGATCGGCGGCAATTATTCCATCGAGGGAACCGAGAAGGAAAATGGCGTCATGAAGCCCTCCTACGGCTGGATCAAGATGGATAAGGAGGCGGACAAGATTTCTGTTTCCGGCGATTTTTGGGCCAGGAGCTACAATACCTCGGTGCTTTCCGCGGGAACCATGCAGTTTTCCGGGAATGTCACCGATTATAAGGGGAATACGTTTCGAGGGAGCGGTACCCATAAGGTGCATTTTGCGTTCGCAAAGAAGAATATCGTTGTAGATCTGCAAAACGGAGCGCACTTCCAGTCCTTTACCACCGACGCGAGCCGCGTACAGTTTAAGCAGCTCGGCGTCAATACCCTTACCGCGAATGTTTCGATCTATGGCGATGTTACGGATATCTGCAACAAGCTGGATCTGAACGGTCATACTCTGACGATCAACGGAAGCGTTAAGAAGGTCAGCTCCGATATCGACTTAAACGGCGGCAAGCTTGTCGTTACCGGCAGCTTCAACCAGGTGGATCCCGCGATCTACTTTAACAAGGGAAGACTTGAGGTCGGTGGAAATTACGCCATTGAAAGCCCGGATAAGGATACCGACGGAAAAACGCCGAAGCCCT
This sequence comes from Lachnospiraceae bacterium, assembly GCA_017444015.1. GTDB lineage: Bacteria > Bacillota > Clostridia > Lachnospirales > Lachnospiraceae > UBA2868. The sequence continues at coordinate 13,747 of JAFSXN010000169.1, forward strand.
CCTACGGGTGGCTCAAGATGGTGGATCCGAAGGATTATCTGCTCGTCAAGGGGAACTTTACCGCAAGGAGCTTTAATACTTCGGTGCTTTCCGCGGGGACTATGGAGTTTAAGAAGAACGTTACCGATTACAAGGGAAATACCATCCGGGGAAGCGCCGATCATAAGGGTGTCTTTTCCGGGCAGGGTAATCAGACAGTCGATCTGCAAAGCAGCGGCGCCAGCTTCCAGACGATCTCTACCAGGAACCAGAACGTCACCTTTAAGCAGATGGGTATCAATAAGCTGACAGAGGGTGTTATCCTGACAGGAAATGTAGAGGATATCTGGAACAAACTGGATCTGAACGGCAATCATATGACGATCCGGGGGAATGTCAACAAAGTATCCGCGGATCTGACCTTAAACGGCGGGTCGTTAACGGTAACCGGGAATTTCCGTCTGGTAGATCCCGCGATCTACTTTACCAAGGGGACGCTTGAGGTAGACGGCGAATTTCGTATAGAGAGTCCGGATAAGGAGAGCGATGGAAAGACACCGAAAGCCTCCTATGGCTGGCTTAAGATGGTAGACGCGAAGGATAAGCTGATTGTAAAGAAGGCCTTTCACGCGAGAAGCTTCAATACTTCCGTGCTTTCCGCAGGAACCATGACCTTCAGCGGGAACGTGACGGACTATAAGGGAAATACGATCCGCTGCAGCGAGGATAATCTTGCGGTCTTTACCGAGAACTACGGGCAGGTCGTGGATCTGCAGAGCCATTCCGCCTGCTTCGAAAGTGTGTCCTGCAGCGGTACTACCTTCAAGCAGCTGGGCATAAGGCGGCTGACCCAGAGTATCATCATCGGGGGCGATGTGGAGGATATCTGGAACAAGCTGGATTTAAACGGATACGGTCTCAGGATCAACGGGAACGTCAAAAAGGTCTCTGCGGATATCGATTTAAACGGCGGAACCATGACGGTGGATAAGGATCTGAGGCTGGCAGATGCCGCGATCTACTTTAACGGCGGCGGCCTCTGGGTCAATGGGAACTTTATGATTGAAAGTCCGGATAAGGATACGGACGGAACAAATAAGCCCTCCTATGGCTGGCTCAAGATGGAGAGCGATAAGGAGAACCTCTTCGTTAACGGGAACTTTTCGGCTAAGAGCTTTAATACTTCCGTACTGAGCGCGGGTACGCTTGCCTTCCAGGGAAATGTCAATGATTATAAAGGAAATACCCTTCGCTGCAGCGGGACAAGCTGCGCGTTGTTTACAGGCCGCGGAAAGCAGGTGGTGGAGTTTGCGGGCAGCTCCGCGAGCTTCCAGACCATCAAGACCACGAACAAAAATGTCCAGTTTAAGACACTGGGCGTGAACCAGCTGACAAACGATGTAACGATCGCCGGCCCTGTGGAGAAGATCTGGAACAAGCTGGATCTGAACGGAAAGACTATGACCATCAACGGGAACGTAAACGGTCTGGAGGCCGACCTTACCTTAAACGGCGGGACCCTTCACGTTACCGGGAATTTCAGACATCTCGATCCCGCGATTTACTTTACAAAGGGTACCCTTCAGATCGACGGGGATTATCTGATCGAAAGCGCGGAAAAGGATACCGACGGAACCCCCAAGGCAGTCTACGGCTGGGTCAAGATGGAGGATCCGAAGGACAAGCTCATCGTTGGCGGAAGCATAGAGGCAAAGAGCTTCAATACCTCCGTCATGTCGGCGGGCACGATCCAGGTTGGCGGCGATATCAATGACGTCAAGGGAAATACCATGCGCGCGTCCGGCGATATGACCATCAAGACGAATACCATTACAACGGATGGGAAGACGGATACGACCCCTGCTACGAAGCCCACTCAGGCACCAAAGCCTACGCAGGCGCCGAAGGCAACACAGAAGCCGGCCTCGAATACAAATACTAAAACAACTGCCACGCCTGCGCAGGTTACGGTTAAAAAGGCAGAGCCCGGGGCAAGCTCCTTAACGATTTCCTGGACACCTCTGACAAAGGATTGTACCGGGTATGAGATCCAGGTCTCTACCGACAAGGACTTTAAAAATGCCAGTACCTATACTGCCTCCGGGGCTTCCGCATCGTCTCATATCATAAACGGGCTGACGGCAACCACGGTCTATTATTACCGGATCCGTGCCATAAACGGGACAGTAACCGGTTCCTGGTCAGAGGGGCAGTCTATTAAAACGACGGCAGTTGTTAAGACACCGACGGCAACGCCGACACCGGCTCCCGCCAAGGGGGATAAAATAGAATACTCTATCGGGGAAACGGCGCATACCTTCCGAAGCAGCAGTACGCTGTACCTTTTCGAGGTAAAGAATGGGGACTGGGCAGGCAGGGAAAAGGTTCCGGCGGAAAACTGGAAGATCACGGAAAAGGATATTGATGTCAAGAGCGCAACCCTTACGCCGACTAAGGACGGCGGCTGTATCCTGAATGTTTCGATCGGGACCAATCCGTTCACGGAGAATTACGTGAACGTCTCCTGTACCTATAAGGGGAAGACCTATACAGGCGCGGCATATTTTGATGAGATCATGCTGCAGGACTCCGCGGAACTCGCACAGGATCTGTATAACGAGGTCGTGCCGGTGCTGCCGATCAATTAAAAGTCAGCTGGCAGGTCAGATCGGCTACGGATCGGGTATAGATATTCAAGAAACGGCATTGGGATTTATGGAAAGGAGACATAACGATGTTATTCAAAAAATGTAAGCGGCTGTTCAGTCTTGTGCTTGCGGCGGCTCTGGCGTTTTCTCTGACTGCCTGCGGGGATTCCGACGATATCGTAGGGCTTCCCGAGGGAATCGAGGATATGTCCGAGGAGGAACTGGCGGCTCTGGTGGACGCCTATGAGAACGGAGAGCTTGACGAGGATACGGGAACGATAAGTGAGCAGAAGGAAGCGGGAAACAGCGGCGGCCTAGCCGGAGCTTTGGGGAAAAAGGCCGGGCAGGCGGAAAGCGTTTCGGTACCAAAGCTGGGAACCAGGATCACGAGCGATTATAAATATTCGAGTGACCATGAAAAGCTGCTTTTTACCGGCAGCATGCAGGCCCCTTTAGTAACCTCGGACTGCGAGAAGGATTTTCCGGAGTTAGCCAAAGCCTTAAAGGAAGCCTCCGACAAAGCCTTTGCGGCGTATGAAAAGGACGCCGCGGACTATACGGAAAGCGCGCAGGAGCATTACAATGACGATCCGGATTTCTTTAAATACGGCAGCTATGAAAATCATACCAGTATCCTGCTGCGGCGACTGGATGATACGATCCTGAGCTTCGCGGACGGCTGGAGTTCCTTTCAGGGCGGGGCCCACGGCTCCTATCTGGAGACCGGTCATACCTACGATGTAAGGACAGGAGAGGAGCTTTCGCTTACGGATGTGCTGCCGGATGTTTCGGGGCTTAATGAGGTTTTACAGGAAAAGCTCCTGGAAAAGTATGATCCGTCGGAATTCTTTGATCTGGAGGACGCTCTGGCGCACTACGATCCGGAGCTTAAAGAGTATCGGGAGGGAACGGATAGCAGCGATTACGCGAGACCCTATACCTGGTGGCTGTCGCCCCTTGGAATCGAGTTCTATTTCGATGAGTACGCTCTTACCTCTTACGCGGACGGCAGCCAGACGGTCGTCATTGGGTATGACGAATATCCCCGAGCCTTTGCGACGGAGTATGTTCCGAAGGAAGCAAGGAGCTTTATCTATGATTTCAATATGAGTACCGATGTGTTTGACATTACGGGAGACGGAGAGGCGGACAGCCTCCGGGTCAGCTATGACTATGACGGGACCGATCAGGACTATTACAACGGCATTACGGTCTTTGTGAACGATGAAAAGGAAAGCTTTGGTGAGGAGAATCTGTGGATCTACCGCAGCAGCTACCGGAGCCACTATATCCGCCTGAAGGACGGAAGACAGTACGTTTATACGGAGGGCTTTGTCGGAGACGATCACCGGGAGTTTTTTGTTTTTGATCTGAGCGACGGGGAGATCAAGGCTGTCGATAGTACTTATTTGGATTACGCGCAGTCTGTTCTGGAGGAAGAGACGGACTATAACGAGAATATGCTCACCGATCCCGAGAATATGGAATTAGAGAGGATCTTCTATCTTCTTTCCACCTTTTATGGAAGGAGAACGTATCATATCGGGTCGGACGGGATGCCGGAATCGGATGAGAGATATACGGTCTCGAATATCATAAAAAATACCCTGACCTCGAAGAGGGAGCTGACCTGCGATATCGTAGACGAGGACGGAAGCGTGATAAGCTCCGGGGAAACGCTTGCGTCCGGAGAGACCTTCTTCCTGCTCTATACCGACGGAGAAACTTATGTGGACGCGAGGCTTTCGGACGGGCGGATCGCAAGACTTCATATCACCGATACGGAATATCCTTGCTATGTAGACGGAGTTTCCGCGGAGGACTGCTTTGAAGAGTTATTTTATGTAGGCTGATTTAAGGAAGAGGACTTTGTTCCTCGTCTTCCTCGGGCTTCTGCGGTCTTTCACGGAACAGAGCGGAGAAGAGCAGCCGTACAAGAAAACAGAAGGCTGTCAGGAAAAGAGCGGAGGCTGCGATACAAAGGCTTAACCGGACAATCACCGGGATGGATAAATCCCAGAAATATACATCCAACCGGTAGGGCAGCCCGAAAAACAGATATACAATCAGAGAAATCAGAAATCCAAGCGGATTTGGCGTCATAATGCTGATTAAGGCAACAAGCGCGAGAATCACAAGGACGCGGTAATAAGGCCCGAGTGTGGCGGCAGCAGTACCAATATTGCTGTCGTCACGCCCGGGCAGATTTATTTTCGGAACAGACATAGAGACAAACAGAATTACAAAAAGAGTATATATTAACAGTACAACCGGAAGCTCCGCCTGTAAGCTGTCTCTAAGCCTGTTACAGATATATTCCGTAAGGAGCGCCCCGGTACAGATCATTTCCACAGCTATCATAAGCTTCATGTAAAAGACATATTTTTCTGTTAGTTTTGTAGCTTCCTGATTCATATATACCCCAGAAAATCCCAGAACAAAGAGGTTATTCCGAACTTTTGCGCGCAGAGCTCCCCGGTCAGCCCGATGGAGCGCTCCGCAGCGTGAAAAATCTGCAAGGAAAAGTACCAGACAATGATAATGGTTACAACAGCCGCAATCACAGCCGCAAACAGAGCCCTGTCCGGCCTGTCCGCGTAGTACGCGAAAATATGATCCAGAATACAGGCGGTAAGCAGCGCGTAAACAAAGATCAGAAGAAGCAGCAGGAGCAGGGAAATAATAACTGATTTAAAGGAAACCCGGGGGCCGAAGCCTATGTAGAAGATATCAAAATACGCAAAGCTGAAGAACCATATAATGGCAGGAAGATAGATTAAAGGGGCTGGCCGGATGCCGGGGTTTAAATTACGTACATCAAGAAGAGTCTCCCTGGCAAGCAGTACAGCCAAAGCCAGATACAGAAAGGAAAATACCTGGTGGGGTCTTAAGGACAGGCGGAACAGAAGACAAATTACCGTAAACACCACAACAGAGCCGGTTACCGCAATCGCTTTCTTAAGTACGGTACCGGCGTTCTTTTTTTCCGGCGTTATGGAATTCATCAGATCATGTACTTCCTCCGGAAGAGTCATGGCAACCTTTTATTCTCCGTTTTTCGTCTGTTTTGTACGTAGTTTTTCTGTTAAGTAGATATTATAATCTTTGGATATATAAGTCAATAAATTCTGCACGCTATCACTTATTTCAGTTCTAAACCGTACTTAATAGAATATTTACTCTGAAACAATAACTTGCGGGTAGCCAAAAAGCGCAAACTACCACACACAAGCTTTTTAACAAGCTTTTCACAAGTATTATGGGCCTGGCTGAAGGGCTTATGCGGCAACTACAGGGGCTTCCCAGCCAAGCG
>JAFSXN010000170.1 GCA_017444015.1 Lachnospiraceae bacterium
CGGTCTCGATCTCCTCATTGCTTCCGGGATCGTCCGTCAGGACTCCCTTCTGCATGGCGATCCCGCTGTCGTCATAGGCCTCTTCCTCGTATTCGACAGCATCCCAGTCCTCGTCATAATAGGCTGCCCCCGACGCTTCTGCAGCCGCCTCATAGGGCTCCTCCCGATAGTTTGCGGCAGCGCTGTTCTCAGAAGAAGAGCTTCTCCCGCATGCCGTAAGCCCCGCAGTAAGCAAAAGTCCCGCAATTAATATGTACCTTAAAAGACTCACTTTTCCTTTCATATGTCTCCTCCTGTCTGAAAGAGATTTTCCACCTCGTCAAACAGCGCCCTGTCCGTATCGATCTGCTCCTCGGCTCCTACCACACAGAGATTGTTGTCGGAAACGACCGCGCGGACAAGCTCAGAAAGACGATTCAGATCCTCCTTCCTGCAGCCAAGTACCTCATCTCTTTCCTTCTGGACAAACTCAAAGGTATCCCCGGACAGATAAGCGCTCATGGATCTTGCGCCCTCCGCCGAAGGTGTTAACGGCGTATCCAGAATTGAGATCGCTCCGATGATACATTTGGTCAGATCTCTCTCATCGGGATCATAGCCTTCGATAAAGTCCGCGATCCCCCGATAGATCTCCACCGTATTTTTCAGGTTCGGGTCCCGGTAGGACGCAAAGAACACATTCCCCGTTCTCGAAAAAGAACTGGAACAGCCGTAAGCTCCTCCCCGGACCCGGACATTGTTCCATAGATAATCGTAGCCTAAAAGCCCTCGCAGCACTCGCAGGGCTCCGGTGTATTCAAAGCCATGCTGCCTGAAATTCCCGGCCATTGCGACATAATTCACCTTCGCAGCGGTTTTGTAGCCGAGATTCCTCTTCACCGGCGTAAGCACAAGCTCCTTCTTCTCATAGGGCCCGGTAAACAGACACCCGATAAACTCCGTGACCAGGTCCTTTAAAGGAGAATTCTCAGGATCGCTCTCGATATAATCGACAAACAGATTCTCCTTCCGGAAAATGACCTCCATGCAGCGTTTCAGTCCTGAGATCAGCTCTTCCTTCCCTCCGTCAAAATCGGCGCACAGACTCTCCATATAGCGGAAGATTTCCATTCCGGAGAGTTTTGAGGAAAGAACGGCGCTTCTTGAGTAATTGGTTCCCGCCTGCATCGCTGCCGCCTGGTTTCCGGCAGAAACAAGCGTCTCCTGCATCCCCGATTTAAACATCAGAAGCAGCTCCTTCAGCCGCTTTTCATCATCGAGTTTTGAGGAGGTAAGGATCTCCTTTATGATCCGAAAGGCAAAGGCCAGACGGTCTGAAAACACCTTGATATTGATATCAAAGCGCGGCACGAAAATATCCGGATCCTTCGCGTCGTAAACGATCGAAACGCCGGGTCGTAAGCCCCCGGAATTCTCATTGATCTCGTTGAACAGCTGGTTATAGGTATAATGTTCCGTACTGACCATCGTAAGGATATTCTTTAAAAGCCCGACATACTTCATATCCTCATCAGCCAGCTTATCACACCGAAAGCTCAGCGTCAGGTAGCCGATCCCGTTTGTAAAAATCTTATGGGTCAGAAGCGGTACGCCTGAGACCTCATCCTCTTTATAGATAAATGGTCTGGCCTCCCTTTTGATATCACTGATCTTAAGCAGCGGGATCGAAGCAAGGGCCTCGGGGCTGTCCGCCGCCTCCTGATAGCTTTTCAGAGCAGCAGTATTTTCGATGATTTTATCTACCTCTTCCTCGGATAAGGAGCTCTTATACTTCGCGAGCTTCTCCCGAAGTTCATTATCCTTTCCCGCGTTCAGGCCCTTTTTCGGCGTAAGGATCACAACCGAAGCGTGGGTATTCTTCAGAAGATATTTCTCCACCAGCTCTTCAAAGTAGCCGGTCTCAGCCTTTTTCCGCATCAGGGCGTAGGTTTCGTTCGCGAGAACATGCATATACGGATCCTTCTCGTCATAGAGCCAGGAATCCAAAGCGTTCAGACCATACACCAGTCCCTTGGGATAGGAGCCGTAGTCCGCCTCTCTGTACTGAAATTCCAGACTGTTGATCGCCGCCCGAAGCGCCTTCTTATCGATCCCTTCCTTTACGACCCGTTCAAGGGTTTCCCGCACGACCCGGATAAACCGCTCCTCATCCTCTTCTGAAGCGTTTTTGGCGATGATCGAAAAATAGGGCTGATAGATGCCGTTTTCAAACATGCTCTGGATATCGTTTCCGATCCCTTCATCTAAGAGCGTCTGATTCAAGATCGAGCCGGGAGCCGCGATCAGCGCGTTTTCAATGATCTGAAACGCCACGTAAAGCTCTTTGTTAAGGCAGGTATCGATCACAAAGTTATAGCTTAGATAAGTCGCGTCCTCTTCGGACTCCTCATTCGTGATCCCGTAGGGCTTTACTACCCGCTCCGGCTTTGAAAAGCTATTTTGTACCTTGATTTTTGAGCTTACCTCGATCCGGTCAAATGCCGACAGATATTCCCGGTCGATAAGGGTCAGCTTTTCGGCCATATCCATATCCCCGTACAGGTAGATATAGCTGTTGGCGGGATGATAATAGGTCCTGTGGAAATCAAGGAACCGCTCATAGCTAAGCTCCGGGATATAGACCGGATCTCCTCCGGATTCCAGACCATACGCGGTTTCCGGAAACAGGGAATTGAACACCTCTCTGTCGAGCGTCGAATCCGGAGAGGAGAAAACACCTTTCATTTCGTTATATACCACACCGTTGATCGTAAGCTCATCGTCCGGGCCGTTTAATTCGTAGTGCCAGCCCTCCTGACGGAAGATCTTCTCCTCGCTGTAAATATTCGGATAAAAAACCGCATCCAGATAGACCCGCATCAGATTGTCAAAATCCTTATCGTTGCAGCTTGCGATCGGGTAGACGGTCTTATCCGGATAGGTCATCGCGTTTAAAAATGTATTGAGAGACCCCTTGGCAAGCTCTACAAAGGGATCCTTCAGAGGATACTTCTTCGAGCCGCACAGCACTGAATGCTCTAAGATATGCGTCAGTCCCGTATTGTCCACCGGAGGCGTCCGAAAGCCGATATAGAACACCTTATTGTCGTCGTCGTTTGAAAACAGCAGGACCCTGGCTCCGGATTTCTTATGGAGAAGAAGCATTCCCTGAGAATTGATATCTCCCGCCTCTCTCTCGTTAATCACCTCATACTCTTTTAAGCTCTTTACATCGTCAAGTTTCATTTATGATCCCTTTCTCAAATAATCCTTTTTTCTTCCCTATTTTCTATGCTCATGCGTAAACAGGTGATCCTGGCAGTACTCATAGTTTCCGATGCACTTCGAGCAGAACCGGAATTCCAGATGATCTCCGTCAAGCTCCGTCCTGCCGCAGATCGCGCACTTATGCTTTGTGATCTGGCCGCCCGGTGTCGTATAGGTCCTCTGAGCGGTTTGAGCCTCCCGTCGAAATGAGGTTCGCCGATGGACCTCCTTCGGAGAAAAGCGCTTCACATTGATCGTTCCGAAGAAATATAGAATAAAGTTTAACAATGACGCTACAATCGAGACCTTGATCCCCATATTCCCCGTAAAGAAACTGATCAAAAGGACCGCAACGTCAAGCCAGGCCAGCCACTTGATCTTTACCGGAATGATAAAATACAGCATGACCTGCATATTCGGATAGATCGCGGCAAAGGCTAAGAAGATCGACAGGTTGATATAGTAGGTACTGAAGGCGTTGGAAATAAAAACGCCGATGACCTCTCCCGGATACCCCATAGCGCGATAGACCGCGTACAGCAGAAAAGCTCCCACAACCGTAAACAGAAATCCGGAAAAAATATAGATATTATACCGAAACGTCCCCCATGTCCTTTCCAGAGAGGTCCCCAGAGAATAATAGAAAAACAGCATAATGATCGTAAAGATATTCAGGGTCGAGGGCGGAACGATGATCCAGGTAACGACCCGCCAGATCTGCCCGTGCAGGATCTTAAAGGGATTTAAGGAGATAAATTCCACCGACCCCGTCAGCGTCAGGATATAACCGATCACATAGGCGATGATAATATATAAGGAAAGATTCGAGATCGCGTAGCGCCCGAATTTCCGCTCGATTTTATTTAACAGCTTCTCCATGGCAGACTCCGTTTATAACTGTTTCTTTGTCTGAACCATTATATAGTATCTTTTCCCGGAAAACAAGAAAAGCCGAAAAAATACCCCCACGAACCGTCTTTTGGTCTTTTTGCGGAAATCCCTGAAATACTTCATCGTTTTTTAATAAATACATGCTCCGATCAAAATTGAAATTCCCAAAAAACTGTCGTATAATACGATTTTTGGGGCGCATCATAATAATAAGGAGAGGAAGCAGGAATATCCCTATGGCAGAAACTACAGGCGCAGGCGCGCATACCTATACACTCGGCATCGATATCGGTTCTACCACCGTCAAGATCGCCGTACTGGACGAAACGCATAAGCTGTTATTTTCCGATTACCGGAGGCATTTCGCAAATATCCGCGAAACCCTCCACGGTCTGATCGGGGACGCAAAGGAAAAGCTCGGTCCCATCACGGTCCATCCCATCATTACAGGCTCCGGCGGACTGACCTTAGCAAAGCATCTGAATATTCCCTTTGTTCAGGAAGTCATCGCTGTTTCGACTGCCCTCACGGAAGAAAACGCCAAAGTTAACGTAGCGATCGAGCTTGGGGGCGAGGACGCAAAGATCATCTATTTCGAGGACGGCAACGTCGAGCAGCGAATGAACGGAATCTGCGCCGGAGGAACCGGCTCCTTTATCGATCAGATGGCCTCTCTCCTTCAGACGGATGCCGCGGGACTGAACGAATATGCCAAAAGCTACCATTCTCTGTATACCATTGCGGCCCGCTGCGGAGTATTCGCGAAATCCGATATCCAGCCGTTGATCAACGAGGGCGCTACCCGTGAGGATCTGGCCGCCTCAATCTTTCAGGCTGTCGTAAATCAGACGATCTCGGGACTGGCCTGTGGAAAGCCTATCCGGGGCTATGTCGCGTTCCTTGGCGGCCCCCTGCATTTCCTTTCCGAGTTAAAGGCTGCCTTTATCCGGACTTTGCAGCTTGACAGCGAGCATACTATTGTACCCCAAAACTCCCATCTGTTTGCCGCCATCGGCTCGGCCTTAAACTATAAGGAGGAGAACTTCGTTTCACTGGATGCGCTGTATGCCACTCTGGAAAACGATATCAAAATGGAATTTGAGGTTGCAAGGATGGAGCCTCTGTTCCGTGATAAAACCGACTATAACGCTTTCCTTGAACGCCATGGGAAGAGCATGGTAAAAAAGGGAGAGCTTTCTGATTATTCGGGAAACTGCTATCTCGGGATCGATGCCGGCTCTACGACGACTAAAGCCGCCCTGATCTCCGAGGACGGGCGTCTCCTGTATTCCTTCTATTCCGGAAACAACGGCAATCCACTGGCCACAGCTATCAAAGCGATCCAGGAAATCTACCGTCTGCTCCCGGAAAATACGAAAATCGTTCACTCCTGCTCTACCGGCTACGGCGAAGCTCTGATCAAGGCCGCCCTGAAGTTGGAGGAGGGCGAGGTGGAGACGGTAGCCCACTACTATGCCGCCGCCTTCTTTGATCCCTCGGTGGACTGTATCCTGGATATCGGCGGGCAGGATATGAAATGCATCAAGATCAAGGACGGCAATGTTGATACCGTACTGCTGAACGAGGCCTGTTCCTCGGGCTGCGGCTCCTTTATCGAAACCTTCGCGAAATCCCTGAATTATTCGGTCAGCGACTTCGCAAAGGCGGCTCTTTTTGCCGAGCATCCCATCGACTTAGGGACAAGATGCACCGTCTTTATGAATTCCAAGGTCAAGCAGGCCCAGAAGGAGGGCGCCTCCGTTTCCGACATTTCCGCAGGACTTGCCTATTCCGTCATTAAGAACGCGCTTTTTAAGGTCATCAAGGTCTCTGACGCTAAGAGCCTTGGGGAGAATATCGTCGTACAGGGCGGGACCTTCTATAACGATGCCGTGCTGCGCTCCTTTGAAAAGATCGCGGACTGCAAAGTGATCCGTCCGGATATCGCTGGGATCATGGGAGCCTTCGGGGCCGCTTTGATCGCAAAGGAGCGCTATGCGGATACGAAGGAAACGACCATGCTTTCCATCGACGAGATCAACGCCCTGCAAATCACTACCAGCATGGCAAAGTGCGGCCTCTGTACCAACAACTGCCGTCTGACCGTAAACAAGTTTTCGGACGGCAGAAGATATGTTTCCGGCAACCGCTGTGAGCGCGGGATCGGCAAGCAGAAAAACGAGAACAATCTTCCGAACCTTTTTGAATACAAGGAAAAGAGGATCTTCGGCTATGAGCCGCTGCCTGAAAAAGAGGCAGAACGCGGGGTGGTCGGGATCCCGAGAGTCTTAAATATCTATGAAAATTACCCCTTCTGGTTCACTTTCTTTACGAAGTTAAAATACCGGGTCGTGCTTTCTCCGACCTCTTCTCATAAGATCTACGAATTAGGGATCGAGTCGATCCCCAGTGAATCGGAGTGCTATCCGGCAAAATTGGCTCATGGCCATGTAAAATGGCTGATCGATAACGGTATCAATTATATCTTCTACCCCTCGATCTTCTACGAACGGAAGGAATACGAGGACGCGCCGAATCACTACAACTGTCCCATTGTCACCTCCTATCCGGAAAACATCCGAAATAATATGGAGGAGCTTTCCGGGAACAAGATCACCTTCCGCAATCCCTTCCTGAATTTTGAATCGGAGGAGATCGTCGCCGGTGGGCTGATCAAGGAATTTTCTGAGCTTCCGGAGAGCGAGGTCAGAGAGGCTGTACATGCGGCCTGGGCGGAATTAAGAGCCGCCAGAGAGGATATGAAGAAAAAGGGAGACGAAACGATCCGTTATCTTCAGGAAACAGGTACCCATGGGATCGTGCTGGCGGGCCGTCCCTATCATATCGATCCTGAGATCAACCATGGGCTTCCCGAAATGATCAACTCCTACGGGCTGGCTGTTCTGACGGAGGATTCCGTCGCGCATTTGAATCCTGTGGAGCATCCGATCCTTGTCGCCGATCAGTGGACCTATCATTCGAGGCTCTACGCCGCGGCGAATTATGTGAAGACCACGGAATTTCTGGATCTGGTCCAGCTCAATTCCTTCGGCTGCGGACTGGATGCCGTAACCACCGATCAGGTCAACGATATCCTAAGCGACTCCGGAAAGATCTATACCTGCCTGAAGATTGACGAAGTAAACAATCTCGGTGCGGCAAGGATCCGTATCCGCTCGCTTCTCTCCGCCATCAATCTCCGAAAGAAAAAGCGGCTGGAGCGGCGAGTCGTTTCCTCGAAGTACAACCGCGTATTTTTTACGGAGGATATGCGGAAAAACTATACGATCATCTGCCCGAATATGTCGCCGATCCACTTCGATATTATGGAAACGGCCTTCAACGCCTGCGGCTATAACCTTGTGATCCCAAGCAATGAAAACAAGGCTTCCATCGACCTGGGACTGAAATATGTAAATAATGACGCCTGTTATCCTTCCCTCATCGTCGTCGGGCAGATCATGGATACGATCCTTTCCGGCGCGTACGACACGGACAAGCTGGCGGTTCTGATCTCCCAGACCGGAGGAGGATGTCGCGCGACAAATTATATCGCCTTCATCCGAAGAGCCTTGAAAAAGGCGGGGCTTGAGCATATCCCGGTGATCTCCATCAACCTGGCAAACATCGAGCAGAATCCCGGCTTTAAGGTCAATGCGGAAATGGCGGTACGGCTGATCTACGCTGCCACCTTTGGAGATATCTTTATGCGCTGCCTCTACCGGATGCGTCCCTATGAGCTTCATAAAGGCGATTCAGAACGTGTGCATCAGAAGTGGATCAAGGTATGTCAGGAATTTGTCAAACGAAAGCTCCCGACGCTGCCTGCGTTTAACAAAATCTGCAGAGAAATGATCCGGGAGTTTGACCGGATCGAGATCAACGAGGAGCTCAAAAAGCCTAAAGTCGGCGTCGTCGGTGAAATCCTCGTGAAATACTCTCCGACCGCCAATAATAATCTGGTCGGGCTGATCGAAGCCGAGGGCGCGGAAGCCGTCGTCCCCGATATCCTTGACTTTATGCAGTACTGCTTCTATAACCAGATCTACAAGGCCGAGAACCTTGGAACGAAGAAATCCACGGCACGGATCTGCTCCTTTGGCATCTGGGCCATCGACTGGCTGCGCAAATGCGCCATCGAGGAATTTAAGAAGAGTCGGCATTTCGGCTCTCCGGTACCCATTCGGGAGATTGCGGAATACGCAAGCTCCATCGTTTCTATCGGCAACCAGACCGGCGAAGGATGGTTTCTGACCGGAGAAATGGTCGAGCTGATCCATTCGGGAGTCAACAATATCGTCTGTACCCAGCCCTTTGGCTGCCTCCCGAACCACGTTGTCGGCAAGGGTGTCATCAAGGAGCTCAGGCACCAGTATCCCGGTTCGAATATCGTTGCCATCGACTACGATCCCGGCGCCAGCGAGGTCAATCAGCTGAACCGGATCAAGCTGATGCTGTCGTCGGCGTTTAAGAAGTTAGCGTAAAAAATGCCCGGAGGTTTTTTATCTCTCCGGGCATTCATTTTATGATATATCGTTCGTCTTGTTTTATGCCAGCTTGAAGAAGGACATCTCCTCATTCAGCTGATCCGCGAGCTTCTTCAGCTCTCCCGCGGAATTGCTGATCACGGTAAAGGTCGCGTTCAGTTCCTGCATCGAAGCATTGGTCTCCTCAGTCGAGGCCGCGTTCTCCTCGGAGATCGCGGACAGATCGTCGATGATACTGACCAGACCATTCTTCACTTCGTTCAGATTCTCTACCCGCTCCGCAATATTCTCGGTACCCTCGGTCACGCTCTTAACGCCCTCTTCCATCCGTACCATATCATCCTTCGTTGAGTTCAGCTGCTGTTCCTGGGCTGCAAAGGCTTCGTTCAGTTCATCCAGCTTCTGAACACTCTTTTGAGACTCCGTCACCAGATCCTTTACGATCTGTCCGATATTCACAGCAGCGTCTCCGGACTGGGTCGCCAGGGAACCGATCTCTGTCGCTACGACAGCAAAGCCTCTCCCGGCTTCTCCTGCTCTTGCCGCCTCGATCGAAGCGTTGAGGGAAAGGAGATTCGTCTGCTCGGAGATCGCCGTAATGACGCTGGAGGCCTCCGCGATCTTTCCGACCGCATCGTTAGTCGCCCGGATCTGATCGCCGATCAGGCTCACAGACTCGACCACGCCCTCATTCTGCTGCATCAGCTTCTCAAGCGCGTCCATGGCGTTCCGGCAGGAGGTCTGCATTTCCTCCGCCTGACTGGTCAGCTCTTCAATGCTCTCCATAATGCCGTCGATGTCGTTACCCATATCATTCGTATCGCTGGCAGCCGTCTGGATGCTGTCCGCCTGACTGACTGCGCCCTTGCTGATTTCATCCACCGCCTGCGAAACCTGTCCGGAGGCCTGAGAGGACTGCTCTGCCGAATCCGAAAGCTCGTCGCTGGAATTACCGACATCCCCCATCAGGGAGTGGGCATCTCCGATCACCTGCCTGAGCTCCTTGATCAGCCCTTCGGTACTATCCGCGATAATTCCCAGATCATCCTTCCTCGCAAGGATATCCTCCTCCATATCTACGGCAAGATTTCCCCTGCCGACCTCCTGAAGAGTCTCTGTCAGGTGCAGCATCACTCGTCCGACTCTCCGCTCAACAAAGAGCGCCAGTCCTGAAACGATCAGAACGATCAGAACTGCCACACCGCCCATCAGAAGGATCGCCTTACGGATCGCCGCTGTGACCGAAGCCGACGGCGTTCCGACAAAGATCATTCCGATCGTGGATCCGCTATCATTTTTTAAGGGAATATAATATCCGTAGAAATCCTGTCCCTGAATATCAATATTCTGCGCCATATAGTCGGCGCCTCCGTTCAGCACGGCCGCGACAACCTCGCTGGAAGCTGGCGTCCCTACAGCTCTATCCGAAGTTCCAGCCTTAAATACCGTAGTAAGCACCCGGGTATCGCCGTAAAACAGCGTATAATCTAACTCCGTTACCCGCTTTAAGGAATCGAACTGCTCCGTCAGCTCATCCGCTAAGGAAACATTCTTATCCTCGTTCCAGTCCACTCCCCCTTTGGAAAGGACTCCGCCCTCATAGGCCCAGTCTCCATCGTACTCATTGCTCAGCTCGTCCTCCATCTGATACGCGGCTACCTTTAACGTCTGCTTGATCTGAGCGACAACGGTATCCCTGATCTGGAATACTCCAAGCGCCGTCAGCGAAACCGCTAAGATCACCATAGCCGCGATCGCGATCAGCACGATCTTTCTGATAATTTTTCCTTTTCTCTCCATTCTTCCCCCTGCCCGGAAACCGTTCGGAAACGTAACCAGTTAGTCCCGTTTGATTTCCCAATGGTTCCGGAATTGTTCAATTTTTTTTATTTATGGAATAACCTAGGATATTATAGGAGATTCCACCGATCCTGTCAAACCTTAGTTAGCATATGCTTATCAGCATTTTCCACCGACCTTGATTGCCAAAGTAAATTCCACCCCTTAAAGCTTCAAAACGGAATTAAATCTGACAAATACTCTAAAAATTTATTTTGATTCCTGTATTGTAACTCATTGATAAAAATGGTATAGTGACAGGGAAGGAAAAATCCTCAGGGAGCATAGCTCAGCCGGGAGAGCGTCCGCCTCACACGCGGGAGGTCACGGGTTCGAGCCCCGTTGCCCCCACTTTGTCAAGAGCCTGCAAATGCTGTAAATTTCAGTGTTTGCAGGCTTTTTGTAATTGGACGAACAAAATGATTCAAAGCGCGGTAGATGGCTGATTTTCGTTGATACTCACCTGTAAAAGAAGTATAATGATAATAGCAATGAAACGAAAGAGAGGTGATATCATGATTGGAGCAAGTCGTAGTATTGTTGATTGCAATAATTCACCTATAACTGTTAATATAGCCGAGTGGCTGAGTAATTATATCGGGAGATATTCCATTGGGAAGCGTATTAATAAAACAGAGGCTGCTATTTACGCATACTCTGATGACGCCAAGGATGTGCCTGTGCTAGGAAAATATGCAGGGGACAATAAGCTGATGACGATCCGAAGTGTGTCAATGAAGGGAGTGACAACCGTTGAAAAGCGTTAATATTATTGCTCCCAAATCAAAAACAGATGGAAATTATATGCTGCCGCTTGATCTGAATGGCAAGATTTTTTCGATCAAATTTGATCCAGGAGCAGAGCAGACGGTTATTTCAGTCGATTTTTTGACAGATGGTTTGTCTGAGGATCAAAAAAAGAGAATTATCGATCTTATAAAGTCGAAGTACACGCCCAATGGTGATTTTGTTTCCGCATCAGGAGCTCCGTTTAAGGGATATTTGGTTCACGCTAAAGATGTGATGGTTGGAAGCGAAATATTTCAGGATTTCTTTTATTACCTTATACTTGAGAATGACCGAATAGTGGCGCTTTTGGGCGAGGATTTTCTTGAAAATTGTGGATATCATCACTTACCGCACGGAAATATAGAGATTAATACGTTTGACGATGAGGCTTATATGCAGAACCGAGAATATTCACTAAGTAATGAGGACTTTCTGGGATTGATCGATGATGTTATGTCAGAATCTTAGGATAGTTGGTTTTTCTTCCTCGGATTCATCGGAATTCACAGACTCCTCCCCGATCTTTGCGGATCCGGACGCGTACATATAATATCCGTCATACCAGTTTCTCATATCGCGGGGATCTACCGAATATCTCCGGCATAATCCGTTGACCTCGTC
>JAFSXN010000171.1 GCA_017444015.1 Lachnospiraceae bacterium
CAGATAGTCCCGGTCGGACATCTGACCGGAGGCGCCTGTCAGCTGATCCACCTGTTTTCTGAGGTCGTCATTTTCATTGACATAGTTTTCGAGGGACCGGGTCAGCTCCTGCGATTCCGCTTTTTCCGCAGCCAGCTCCTCGCTGACCTGCTTGTACTGCTCATCATAACCGGAGGTCTCCTTTTCGATGCGGGCAGGCAGGATCAGGAACCAGCAGATCGCAACGCCGATCAGAAGACCAAGCACAATGTTAAAGATCGATGATACGCCGACCCGCTCCGCAGCAAGAGCAGGCTGAATTATGGTTTCGTTCCCGCTCTGATAGCTGATCGTTTCCGCAGCACGCTCCTTTTTTCTCTTATCCTTGGAATGATCGGCAATCTCCTTCAGAGCATCATTGACGATCTTCAGATAGTAGCGGGAAAGCATATTTCCGGCATCGATCGTAAGGGCCTTCAAAAGGATCCGCCGGGCCTTGGCATATTCCCTGTTTTCGATGTACAGAAGGGCGAGCAGCTGATAGCCGCTTATCAGATTTGTATTGATCTGAAGAACCTTTTTGAGCTGGATCACCGCCAGATCCCTGGTGTCCTGATAACAGTACTGAAGAGCCTGGTTATATTTCTTCAGCGTCTGGCTGAGAGTTTCGAGCTGGGCTTTGTCTGCCTGAAGCAGATTGATATAGTCGTCGGCGATGTTTTTCCCGCCTTCATAGTTCTTGCTGATGATCCACTCGGTGAGCGCAAGAACGATTTCGCCCATCTCAAAATAAACAAGTCCTAAAAGGTTTCTTGCATCCGTGTTTTTCTTATTGTATTGAAGGCTGGCCTTCAGGCTTTCCACCGCGCCCGAAAGATCCCTCACCTGAGCCTGACGAAGGCCCTTATTATAGAGGGTATTCGAAATGAACTGGATCCTTTTATAGATCCTTACGTCAGCTCCGCAGGCAGGACAGAAAGCCAGATCATCGAGGCGTTCGCCGCATGAATAGCATTTCATTTTCCGTTTACCTGCTTTTTATCCGAGAGGCTGCCCCATGATCTCGGCTGCCACGGCGACAGTCGCATTATCTACCGCTTCCTTTTCCCGGTTCATCATCTCGAGCATGATATCGGTCATATCGGTCAGGGGGTGGTTGTTTACAGCATCTTCTATCTGATCTATTTCCATGCTTGGATGGAATTTCTTTAATTCTTCTTCAAAGTTTAGCATTGTAACTGTTATTACCTTTCCGGAGTATTCCCGCAACGGCAGTCTCCCTGCTTATCCCAGCAGTAGGTGCAGAGCCTGCATTTATCCAGCCCGACCGACTTTACCATATCGTCAAGTCTGTGAAAACGCAGGGAGGTGAAGTTGAGCTCCCTTCGGATCTCTTCGATCATCTCTTCATGGTTTACCGAATCCGGGTTTGCATAATCCGCCAACAGTTCGTCGGAAACCGCATCGCCCTCACGCTTTCGGATCACACGTCTGGCGATCAGGTCATATTCGGAATTGGAACGCGAAAAGTTTAAAAACCTGCAGCCGTAGAGAAGAGGAGGGCAGGCCGGACGGATATGAACCTCTCTGGCACCGCTTTTATAAAGAAACTCCGTGGTCTCCCGAAGCTGTGTGCCGCGAACGATGGAATCATCGATCAGAAGCAGAGACTTCCCTTTGATCAGAGCATCCACGGGGATCAGCTTCATTCTTGCTATCAGGTTTCTCTGGCTCTGATCGGTCGGCATAAACGACCTGGGCCAGGTTGGTGTGTATTTTATAAAGGGCCTGGAAAAAGGCACGCCGGATTCATTCGCATAACCGATGGCGTGTGCTGTCCCGGAGTCCGGAACATCCGCCACAAGATCGGGGGAAACACTGTCGCGTCTGGCTAACAGCTTGCCGCATTCGTAACGCATTGTTTCCACGTTGATCCCCTCATAGGTAGAGGTCGGATACCCGTAATATATCCATAAAAAGGTACAGATCCGCATGGTATCGGAGGCTTTGCGAAGCGTTTCATAGCCCTCGGAGGTTACATAGACGATCTCGCCGGGACCCAGCTCCTTTTTTTCTTTATACCCCAGGTTGATATAGGCGAAGCTTTCGAAGGAAACACAGAAGGCATCCTCCTTTGCGCCGATCACAATGGGAGTCCGGCCGTAAAGATCCCTGGCTGCGTACAATCCCTTCTCGGTCATAATGAGAATACTCATTGACCCGTCGATAACGCTCTGTGCATAAGCGATCCCTTCGGTAAAGGTGTTTCCCTGATTGATCAGGGAAGCAACAAGCTCCGTAGGATTGATATTGCTCCCGCTCATTTCCAGAAACTGTGTTTTCCCGACGGAAAGCGCCTGCTCTACGAGCTCCTCCGTATTGTTGATCTTTCCTACCGTCGTGATCGCATAGCTTCCCAGATGTGACTTGATCAAAAGCGGCTGGGGTTCATAATCGGAAATGCATCCGATCCCTATCTTTCCGTCAAAATCCGCGATATCGCGTTCGAACTTGGTACGGAAGGGAGAATTCTGGATGTTGTGGATCGCACGGTCAAAGCCGCTTTTTCCGAACATTGCCATTCCGGCTCTCCTGGTTCCGAGGTGGGAATGGTAGTCCGTTCCGAAAAACAGGTCATATTTACATTCGTTCTTAGAAGCCACACCGAAAAATCCGCCCATTGTCTACTCCGTTCCGTACAGCACATATTGAAAAGCACCGGCGATACTGCCCCAAAGCCGGTCCTCTGACGACCACAGATAGGATAACACCGCAAAGCTGAAATTACAAGAAAATAAAGAAATTATATTGTTATCTATCGAAATCGTGTATAATAGAGATATGAAGAAGAATGCATCCTTTGAATACAGGCCTTTCCTGTACCTGTGCACGGTGGTACTGGTGCTCTGCTTCTGCTTTGACACGACGCAGGAAAGTCTGAAAAATCCGGCATATTTTTTTGCACTTACGGCGATCCTCATCGCCTTTTTTACGGGCCGCGGAATAAGAAAAATGTCCGATATAAATCCCATATATATTATCCTGACCCTCGGGATCCTGCTGAAGGTTTTCTATGTTCTGTATACCGCAGTCTGGACAAGACAGCACGATGTGATCGATTTCGGTGTCGGAGAGGGACATGCGGGCTATATAGAGTATATTTACTTCAACAATTCTCTGCCCCAGGGGGATCCGAGAGAAAAATGGGCTTTTTTTCAGCCTCCGTTACATCATATCATTTCCGCGCTCTGGATGAAGGTCTGTAACAGATTTGGCCTGGTGTACCGCCAGCTGCAGGAAAATATACAGGGGCTGACACTTTTTTATACGGCCGGAACGACGCTTTTATCCTATGAGATCTGTAAGGAGCTTAAGGTGGAGGGAGACGGACTGAAGGCGGCAATGCTTCTGATCTCGTTTCATCCGGTTTTTGTGCTGATGTCCGGGAGCATCAACAATGACGCACTTTCG
>JAFSXN010000172.1 GCA_017444015.1 Lachnospiraceae bacterium
ATAAACTAACAAGCAGGCAACAGAAGATACTGCACTTCTGGAAGATTGGGGAAGAGAGCATTGACGAGAAGATAGCAGCGATTAGTGCCTGAAGAAACAAGCTGAATGGTGCGAGGTTATAATTCAAAAGAAGTTGGGGATTCAACAGCATCTTCATTCATATTGAAAAAAACTCTAAACAACAATGCAGCAAATACAACGAAAATTGTATTTACTGCATCACCAGGGGATGAGAGAATCGAACTCCCACCAAAGGTTTTGGAGACCCCTATCATACCATTTGACCAATCCCCTGTAAAACCTCCCAATATTTATAGCATATGAAGAGGCTAACTGTCAACGGATTTCAGAAAATTACCGGATTGTCTCTCTGCACCAATTCCAGGGTCACAGGAGATCCTTTCGAATAGAATCAATGATTGCGTAAGAGCGTTTGTTGTGCTATATTTTAAGTCCTGCCGGACTAAACGCAACAAAGATTGCGTTTCGGATGAAAAATTTCCCACCAATTCTGTGATAAGCCACAAATTTACTCCAAAAAATTAAAAACTTTTCGCCTGTTTGGAATTATAGTATAATGCTTATCTAGGAGGAACCACGAGTCCCATGGGAAAGGAGGCGGCTGGGATTGAATCATAATTCTTTCTCAACACGCCCCGATCAAAACCTTCTTTCCCTCAAACGCGAATCCGTACTTTCGAATATTATCCCTCATAACACCTGCACCAAGCAGCTCCGCCTCATACTGTTTTTCCTCGATCTGGGCAAGCGCCGCTTTTACCGTATCTTCCAGCGAGTCCTCTCCTCCGTCTTCGTCCCTGACCTTAAACTCAATGATTATCCCAAAATCTTTACCTCTGTCCCGCGGAATCAGCATTACATCATACCGTCCATACCCGCTTTCACGGTTCGATTTCACCTCATATCTGTCAAGCAGCGTAACGAGCAGGCCAAGAACCAGTCCATGATAAAAACGCTCTGGCTCCTTTTCCGCGGGTCGTTTCCCTGCGTCAAAGGAACTCATACATTCTAATGTGATCTTATTCATATAAATATTCATAAGCTTTACATCATTTTTCAAAAGAGCTCTTACAAATTCATTATATTCATGCTCAGCTGTATCCAAAAACCACTTTTCAAACAACCGGGAAAAGACCATCCTTGACTCAAGATTGGTAAGAGAAAGAGTCGCGGCTAACCTGTCATTCGCTTGCGATCCATCCTTCCTCATCTTCTTATATTCGTTGATCTTTAAATATCCGCTTGCTACAAGCAGTGAATACACCGCCGAATCATTCTTTAAGGAGCCATAGTCAATCTGTTCATCTATTCTTTCCTGAATAGTCCCCCCGTTTATTAGAACCTCAAACGCTTTTTTTAATTCATCGCTCCCGCTTTGGATCAGGTTTCCCGCAAGCGCGTTGGAACTGGTATTCGCCCAATAAGGCTGAAACTCCCCCTTTTGCAAGTAATTTGTGATCGACCATGGATTATAGATGTCGGAAGTTCTTCCGAAAACATATCCGTCATACCACTGTTTTACGAGCTCCTTTTCTGTAAGCCCCATTTCATCCATGGCCGTAAAGACCTCAGTCTCAGTAAATCCAAAGGATGTTTCATATTTATTTGAAGTTGTTGTTACCACCTCCAGATTATTCAGATCCGAAAACATAGACTCCTTGCTGACCCTTGTAATACCCGTAAGGATTGCGCGGTAGAAATGCGGATTTGTCTTGAAGGTCGCGTTAAACAGATTGCGGAACAGATTCGTGATCTCATCCCAATATCCATTGATGTAAGCCTCCTGCATGGGTGTATCGTATTCATCCAGAAGAATGATTGGCTTCTCTCCATAGTGCGCCCGCAAACACTGGCATAATATACTTATGCTATCCGCAATATCCTCCTCTTCTATGTGGTCTGAGAACCTGTTACAGATGTTCCTTTCTTTTTCTGACAGACTGTTAGATATAGATAATTCAGAACAATCAGAAAAAACATTTGATATAATACTTCCTATCCTGCGAACCGCTTGACTATATTTGGTCTCTTTTACCTTCGCAAACGACAGAAAAATCACAGGATATGTCCCCTGCAACTTCCGGTACTCCTCCTCTTCCCAGATCCTCAGGCCTTCAAAAACCTCGCCGTTTCCTTCGTATTTCCTGGAAAAAAAGCGCTCGACCATGTTCAGATTGAGGGTTTTGCCAAAACGTCTCGGACGGGTGATCAGCGTTACCTGATCCATATTCTCCCACCACTCCTTTATAAAACCGGTCTTATCCACATAAAAGGCATCTAATTTCCTCAGTTCCGCAAAATCCTGCCATCCTATGGCTACCGTTCTCGTTTTCGTTTTCGTTCTTGTTTGTGTTTTCGTCTCCACCGTCATAACAACTCCCTGTAAAGCCCATCTATTTCGGTCCGACCATAGACCCTGAACAGATAGATACCCCAAGACAAAGCCCATATATAAACACGGTATTGAATAAACTAACGCCTTAAATTATAATCTATACAGGATATATTGTAAAGTTTTTGCTTTTGTACCCAAGATATTGTATGTCATCCTGTTAGTGAATGCTTGAAAGAGGTCATTGTGAAATCTGTTCAGAATAAAGTTTTGAATAATCCGTTTAAAACGATACTTCCGTATTTTCTGTTTCTGGCTGCATCCGCCCTTTTTCTTCTGTTCTTTTCACTCTGGACCAGCCCATACTATGTCCACTGGTACGGTTGTGACGCAAGTTTTTTCTCTATGGTTGGGCGCGGAATCACAGAGGGACTTGTTCCCTATCGTGATTTTTTCGATCTCAAGGGGCCCTATTTTTTCTTTATCCAGGCGCTCGGCCAGTTTTTACACCGGGATCGGCTCGGCGTATATCTGATCCAGATACCTTTTTTATGGTTTTCTTTGATTCTCGTATGGAAACTCGGAAGAATGTATTTATCAAAAGGAAGATCCTTTGCAGTCCTCCTGCTCTTTTTGTTCGGGCATATTTCGATCCTCTGGGGCGGAAATACGTTGGAGGAATATATGCTGCCGCTGAATCTTCTGATCATATTTTTGACAATACGGCATTTAAAAAATCATTCTCTCAGAGAAGATCCCATTCCTTCTTATCTTCCCTTCGTGACCGGTCTTTGCTTTGGGATTATGATTTTTGCAAAAATCACTGTAGCTTCTCCGATCATGGGGATTTGCGCCGCGATCGGAATTTCTCTCTTAGCATATCGGCGGTATCATACGCTCCTTTATTATATTTTGTACTTCATTCTCGGAGTCCTGGTCGCAGCTGCTCCTGTTTTTTTATATTTTGCCTGGAAGGATTCGCTCCTGACCATGCTCTACTGCGTATTTGAATTTGCCTATCTTCGTTCCGTAGATTTCTCTGATCCTTTTACCATCCGTTGGGAAATAAAGCTAGCCGCCTGCTTTCTCGGTGTATTTACAGCTATCTTTCATTTTCCTCTGCGAAATGAAGCAAAGGAAGCATCGACCAAAACGGACCCATCAGCTAATGGCATTACTCAAATGGACGTGGAACCGGAATATTCGATTCGATATGCCTTCGCCAGAGTAGGGAAATGGATCCGAAAGAAAAACGCTGCCCAGAAGCATCCGGCAATCCCCGTTGAGATTTGTCTGATCCTGCTGTTCATGTCCCTTATTACCTATATTCTCCTGCATCTGGGAAATCCCTGGATCTATTATTTTATGACGACAGAACCTATTATGATTCTATCCGCGATCCTGCTTTTACATATCTATGATCCTTTGGTCCTGTTCAGCTCGGCCCGGGAAGCCGTCTGTCTGTTGGCACTGGGAATTTACCTGTTTTACTTTGGTTACTGCACTATGGATACGATCCAGATCTTTCTTTATGATCATACCAATCCCTACTATGAGGAGTATTATCAGAACGCTCAGAATATAGCACTGTTGATTCCCG
This sequence comes from Lachnospiraceae bacterium, assembly GCA_017444015.1. Taxonomy (GTDB): domain Bacteria; phylum Bacillota; class Clostridia; order Lachnospirales; family Lachnospiraceae; genus UBA2868. The sequence goes on from JAFSXN010000172.1 coordinate 3,954, forward strand.
AGGCAGAAAGGGACAGCGTATTCTCTTTTGATATAGATATGACATTCTTTGAGGCGACACAGATTATGCCCTGTTATAAGTATCAGATCAATTTACAGTTCTTTATCGCCCTGAATCCTGCAATCCGAGATGAAATCTTGGAATACTTTGATAAAACGCCGCCAAAATGGATGGTCATCAGCGAGACGCTGGACCAATATCTGCCGGAGATGTATGATATGATCGTTGAAAAATATCATTGCTTATACTATAACAGTGCGGGTTGTTTATACGTAAGAAATAATTAATAGAACCCGTGATACTTACGCCTGAATTATTTGTTGAAGCGCAAATATTATTACACTTTGCAAAGGAGGCTGGCAAATGGCTTTCAAGGTAGGCGTTGGCAAATCTGATTTTGCAGCGCTCAGAAAATCAGGAAATTACTATGTAGACAAGACGGAGTTGATATATGAGCTTGTTAACGATACTGATAATGAGGTAACACTTTTTACAAGACCGCGTAGGTTTGGAAAAACCCTCATGATAAGTATGATGGAGAACTTTTTCAGCATACGTAAGGATAGTGCGGATATTTTTGAAGGGCTTGCCATAACATATCACGGGGATTTTTGCAATACGTGGATGAATCAGTACCCGGTACTGTTTGTCTCCTTTAAGGATGTTGAAGGAGAGACTTTTCGTGGCGCATATGGAATGCTTAAGGTTCGGCTTGCAGATATCAGCAAGGATTTATCGGATCTGTCAGGTGCCGCACAGGTTAACAAATATGATAGTGAAGCCTTTGACAGACTGCAATCAGAGAAAAGTACGCCAGCCGATGTTAAGAATTCGCTTAAGACGATTATGCGAATGTTGAATGCAGTCTATGGAAAAAAGGTTATTCTCTTAATTGACGAATATGATGTTCCTCTTGCGAAGGCAAGTGAAAAAGGTACTTCAACGAATGGCTACTATTCCAAAATGCTCGATGTTATCAAAGGGATAATGAGTACGGCTCTCAAGGATAATGAATTCCTTCAGTTTGCTGTAATTACAGGTTGTCTGCGTATCGCAAAAGAAAGTATTTTTACAGGCACGAATAATTTTGCCTCATATTCCGTTCTGGATGAAAGATTTAGCCGATATTTCGGATTCTCAGAGAATGAGATCGAAGCAATGCTGGATCTTGCAGACAGAAAGGAAGCCGCCGCGGAAATCAAAGAATGGTATGATGGATATGTATTTGGAAACTCTTATGTCTACTGTCCATGGGATGTGATCAATCATATCTCAGCACTAAGATATAAGAGAACTTCAAGGCCTAAGAACTACTGGAAGAATACCAGTCACAACGGCATTTTGTTGACATTTGTAAAGCGGACGGACTTTAAGGTAAAAGGGAAATTTGAAATACTGATGAATAACGGGGAAATTGTGCAGACAATTACAGACGAACTGACCTATGATACTCTGCATTCATCAGAGGATAACTTATGGAGTGTCCTGTTGATGACAGGCTATATCACTAAAGCGAATACCCTGGAAGAAGGAGAAACGGTAAGCCTAAAAATCCCGAACAGGGAAATTGCTTCCATCTTTGAAGATACCGTTGTTAAGCTGTTTAAAGAAACAATAGATACCAGTATGCAGAAAAGTATGATGGAAGCGTTTTGGAATAAGGATACAGAAAAAGCAGAAAAGATCGTTTCTGAGCTTCTTTGGAGAACGATCAGCTACAATGATTACCATGAGGACTACTATCACGCTTTCCTCACCGGGGTATTTGTCGGAATGGGTTATGAAGTGGACTCCAATAAAGAAAAGGGACTGGGCAGACCGGATATTCTGTTAAAGGACGAGGACAACAGGAGAGCCCTCATTATAGAGGCTAAAAAATCCGAGAAAGAAACCGATCTGGATAAAGATTGTGATATGGCAATAGACCAGATCAGTACACAAAATTATGCAAAGGGGCTATATGGTTATGAGCAGATACTTTGCTATGGCATTGCATTCTTTCAGAAGCAGGCGAAGATAAAATATTTGAACAAAGAATAGACCTTCACCCGTTCCCCTTCCACCAGCCATCCGGTCGTTCCGCCATCGTACTCCTTTAGGAGTCCGGCTGCAAGTCCGGAGCCCCCTGCTATGACTTCGATCGTATCGTGCATTTCGTTTCCGGCGTAGGTTCTGCTTTTTATTTCCAGGCGCTTGACTGCGTTTTTCAGGGATAAAAGAACACCCTCTTCATCCTCCGGAGAACAGTCAAAAACAATGATCAGAGCTAAAACCCATCGACACGTAAGAGTACCTCTCCTTCCGGGTCCTTCAGGTCAAGAAATCCCTCATTTCCATACTGGTCCATATTTGTAATACGATGGATTACCAGTTTCTCTTCCAAACGTGAAATAACTTTCTTCTCTAATTCAGACAGTTCATAATCCCTCCCGATATACAACTCCCCCGTATAATAAGGCGAATAAAGCATAGACAGGAGGGACGAAAGCTCCTGCTGCTCCGCCGCGCGGCTTAAAAGAAGCTCTCGAAAAGCCCCAGCCGCTTGGTTCCAGGAGGAATAAGCGGGATCCTCTCTCTTATCTCCCACCGCATAGTTTTCTGTCAGAAAATTCCCCAGATATTCCGTGATCTTCCCCGCTCCCAGCATATTCAAGTGCGCGTCCGGATCGAAGAAATCCGTCTCCGGGTCGACCAGAGCCTCCTCATAGGTAAAATTGATATAAGGAACATTGTATTCCTCCGCAATGGAATAAACGCTGTTTGCGCCGAGCTTCGCTTCCTTTCCGGCGGGATCCGGTAAAAAGATCAGCACAGGTTCGATCCCCTCAGTTCTGCAATCTTCGACAAACCGCTCAATATAATCCATGCTGACCGTATGCTCTCCCCAGCTTTCATCACGGGAAACCAGGGCCTCTTCATACCCGCCTGCGATTCCTGCCGCCGACTCCGCCCCCTTTTCCTTTGTTGTCTCTTCTCTGACAAACGGCGCTAAATAGGCATTTCCGTTCAACTCATTCCATCTGGCGTGATAGGAGCTAAATGGAAACATTAACTCAAGCTGCTCCTCTCTTTTGGGAAAAACCTCTCTGATCCCTTTGATCTTCGTCGGAGTCAGCGGAAACGCGTCCAGAGAAATATGCGCCTGCTCAAACGCATAGATCATCTCATTGTTATCCCTGTACGCTCCGCAGACATCAATGACCGCGATCTTCGGCTTATGATACCGGATGGCGTTTTTAAACTGCCAGTAGGAGACGGCCAGAGAATTGCCATGCCCGCCAAAATTATATGAAGTCATACCAAACTGCTCCCAGAGATTCATCGGATAGATCCCGTAGATGACATGGCTGGTGCCGAAGAACAGGACATCGTAATCCGTATCTTCTGAGAAAAAGGGCGCGTATTTATAATCATCGTCTCTCCGGTCGGTTACGCGGGAAAAATATATAATACCGGCGACAGTCAGAAAAGCTATACAAATTATGGTAATAAATCGGTTTAGATTATTTTGCAAGATGATTGTCCTCGCATCCGGCGCAAAGAAAAGACTCGGAAATCAAAACTGAAAATATATAAAACTCTGGGCGTTGTAGGCATTGCCCCAAACTCCGAAAACCACGATAAACAGGATCGAAGCAGCTACTGTAAGGATCCGAAACCAGGCTTCCTGCCGTTTGAGGCGCTCTCTGATACAGATCCCCCGATATTTACAATAGTCGGCAAGCATCAGAACAAGGACCGATAGAGCTAAGAGCTTGAAATTGCTCTCGTCCAGCCCGTAGCTGTACTGCATCCCGGCAAGAACGGAGCTGGGACTGAGGTCCGTGACGATCCGCCGGATCATATCAAACGCCTCTCCCGCGCCCTGAGCCCGAAAGAAGATCGTCGAAAAATCAAACAGCACAAAGGTCGTAAAGGTTCTCCACAGTCTGTGACTGAAAGCTCTGGTATCAATATGGAACCGGCTTCGGAAACGATCTCTCAGGGGCTTTGCCAGCGCCTCTGCGATACTGTAAACGCCGTTTAAGCCTCCCCAGATCACATAGCTCCAGCGCGCTCCGTGCCAGAGTCCGCTGACCAGAAATACGATCATCAGATTGATATGCTTTCTGAGCTTCCCTCTCCTTCCGCCGCCGAGGGGGATATACAGATAATCCTTAAACCAGGCATTTAACGAAATATGCCATCGTCCCCAGAGTTCTCCAATCGAGGTCGAGAAATAAGGGCTCTTGAAATTATCGATCAGGTCGACTCCGAGGATCTTTGCCGCTCCCATAGCGATGGTCGAATAGCCGCCGAAATCTCCGTAAACCTGAAAGGCGAAAACGATCGTCGCAAGTACGATGGCAGCCCCGCTTTTTTCCGCATAGTGATTATAGACATTGTCCACAAGGATCGCCGCACGGTCAGCCACGACCATCTTCATAAAATAGCCCCACAGCATCAGATAAAAGCCGTCCCTTGCCCGTTCATAGTCGAATTTGGAAGGTCGCTCCAATTGTTTTAGCAGATTATTGCTTCGCTCGATCGGTCCGGCGACCAGCTGGGGGAAGAAGGAAACAAAGAGGGCGTACTGCAAAAAGTTCCGCTCCGCCTTTGTATCGCCCCGGTAGACATCGATCAGATAGCCTGCTGCCTGGAAGGTAAAGAAAGAGATCCCCACCGGCAGAACGATATCAAAGGCCGGAAGAGAAAGCTGTATTCCCACTGCGCTGCATAGCTTTCCGAGATTATCCAACAGAAAATTAAAGTATTTATAATATAACAGGATCGAGAAGATCAGGAGCAGCGATACGGCAAAAACGGTTTTTCTCCTTCTGACAGGCTCTGTTCCCCGATCCTTAAGAGAATCAACGCGCCGCGCCGCGATATACGTTACAAAGGTACAGAAAAGCAGAAGAAGTCCGTATTTTGCGTTCCAGCTCATATAAAAATAGTAGCTGGCCGCAAGAAGCCAGAGGTTCCGGATCGGGATACCAAACGCCTGCCTGTTCGGACAAGCAAAATAAACCAGTACAACGATCGGGAAAAATATCAGAAATTGAAATGAATTAAAAAGCATAGCCTCTGAATCCTTCCTTCAGGTCCTCGCCGCGAAGCTCCTGATAATCCCCGTTTGCGATCGGTGATTCCGGAAATACGTCAGGACCTGCCTGATCTCCCTCCGTCGGAACATAGATCCCCACCTGATTCCCTGAGGGCGTATGATAATAGACCTCTTTACACTCAAACCGTTTATAATCATCCGGATAGATCAGATTGGTATGGGTCGACAGCACTGTATCCGCTTTTCCGGCAAAAACAGCAAACGCCAAAATCCCCGTCAGATACAGATATGCCCTTCTGCCCTCCGCTTCCCTCATCATTCCGAGAGCTAAAGTACTGATCAACAGAAGATTTACGATCCCAAACCGCATATTGGGGGCGAGGAAGAACCAGTAGAGATACAGAACCAGGCTGACTCCGAATAGAAACGTATTTTCATCCGCCTCTCTGCGCCGCAGTTTCCGTACAGAAAAAAAGCAGCCATAAAGCAGCAGAAATCCGGAAATAAAAAACAGAAGCCTCGGGATCAGCGTAAGATCCCGATACCAGATCTGGACCCATTCCCGAAAGGAATACTCACCTGCCGGAAGCTCCTGCAAGGCTTTGCCATAGATGCCGATCTCCTGCCTGTCAGCAGCGGCAAGCTCTCCCGGAACCTTCCAGTCCACATCAAACAGATCCATTTTCTCCATCGGATATACCAGATAGCCTGTCAGTATTACGTTTCGGATCAGAAACGGCGTCCCGATCAGGAGAGCCGCCAAAACAAAAGCAGCGATCTCCCTCCCCCGTCTCTGGCGGATCAGGGAGACAAGCGGGTACAGGAACAATAAAATAACGGGTGCTACTGAAAGCTTGGCCGTAATGATCAGGACGGAAGCAAGGCTCAGAAGTCCGTAGGCAGTGATTCGATCCGCCCGCCTGGTCGCTATAATCTCGCTCCATCGCGAGAAAATATATAGCAGCGTCAGCATCGGAAACAGGTCGGTTCCCGGAGAGGAAATACTTTCTATATTATATACGATGTAAAAGAGGATGGCTCCCTTGAGAAGCTCAGAGGCATCCGGGCTGTTTTCTAAAAAACCTGCCTTCTTTGTTTCAGAGCAGGCTTTACCGGAAAGAGCGTAGCAAAGGAAAAGCAGGCAGATATACCCGTTCATTTCATGGAAGGATCGCCCAAAAAAGCTGAAGCTGTAGAGCGCCTGCAAACACAGGAACGCGCTGTTATAGCCAAGCCGCAGGTGGAGATTGGCAAGTCCCTTGACGGAGCCGTAGGTTTCAATCCATTTGATTGCCTGCGCGTGATAAAGATAGGTATCGTAGTCGGAGGGCTCTGTCGAGGCGACGGCGGTAACGATCGCCGTAAGGATCAGAACAAGCACGGCGATCCGGCTGAAATTCTTTGAATGATAGAGTTCTATTAAATAGGAAATAATCTCTTTTCGAAGCGCCAGAAAGGCACCGACAAGAAAACCCGCTAAGATCAGAAGAGCTCGTAAAGAAACGCCGCCAAAAAGACTGAAAATCTCGGCGTAGACTGTAGAAACAAGGACCCCGGCAAGAATGACGGAAACCGGATCACTGATCCGATAGCCAAGCACAAAGTCTATGACTTTTCTGGCAAAGAAGCCCGCCGTAAAACAGAATACCGTTATTACAGCAAAGCTGACGCAGGTCAGAAGCATCCTGCCCTCCCCCTCTTATCGTTTTTTAACAGTTTTCCGCCTTCTGGCGGCATCTACATTACAAAATCCGTGCGCATCATATTATATATCCGGATCCGGCACCAGTGCAAGCAGTATTGATTTTTTGCCCTCATTCTTATAGAATGGTAGTTATTCAGAAGATTATCACATTTACAAGGTCAGAACGTAATATGAACCTGAACCAAAAGAAAGCAGAACATCTGATCGCGATCCTCACCCTGCTTGCAGGGCTTATTTCTGCTGTTTTCTATATTTTCCTCCGTGAGCGGGCGGAATACAATCTCGACTATACCGACACCCTCCTCTGGGCGGCTGCCTCTGTCGAAAGCGGGGCCCTGATCAGCCCGGATTTCTGGTATGCCTATATTATTCCTTTCAGCGGGTCAATCTTAATGATTCCTCTCGTGATGCTTTTTGGGGTCACCTATCTGACGCACGAGCTCGGCATGACCCTGTTCATCCTGATCTTAGCTATCGCCGTTTTTTTCTGTATGAGGACCCTGGGATTGAACATAAGCCAGAGTGCCTTTGTAACCGGAGCTTTTCTGTTGCTTTTATTGGGATCCCCGATCACCCGGATGATCTACTTTGGCCATGTGATCCACTACAGCCTTGCGATCCTGTTTACCTGCGTCAGCGTTATCCTGCTTGCCCGCTCGAATCAAAGGCTGTTTTATCTTATGCTGCTTGCGTGGTGCTTCCTTTGCTGCTTGAACGGATCCTCTGCGCTTTTGCTGTTCCTTTTTCCAATAACAGGCGCTATTATATTGGAACGTCTCCTGGATCCCAAGGAGCTCTCTCTTCAGAGCGTCAAAGCCCCCCTGCTTACTGTGCTCGGGATGAGCTTTGCGGGTCTCCTCGGTTTTGCCGCAAAGCAGTTCTATATTGGACGAAGCTACAACAATGCCTATGAGGAAGGCTTTTCTTCCTTTTTAGGCTATGACAGATGGCTGTGGAAGGAACAGAGCTTCCTCCTTCGGTTTATTACCCTGTTGACCGGCTGGGTTTCGGACGGAGAGCCTCTGCTTTCTGTGAACGGCGTTTTTGTTCTGATGAGGTTTATGCTCGCGGTCCTGCTCCTGATCCTGCCGGTCTTTGCTCTGATCTCCTATCGGAAATTTGAAAACCGGATGCTTCGCCTGATGGTCCTTAGTTACTGGGTCCTCTTCGGACTGACGCAGCTGATTTACTCCGTCAGCTACGTCCAGACGGAAAACTGGCGGCTGGGGGCGCTCCTTGGTATGGCGATCCTTGTCTCGATCCTGTATCTGCTCTGGCTGATTCAGCGGAAATATCATACCAGCTCAGTCAGCCACTCGCAGACTTGCGAGTGGCGTACCAAAAAAGTAGCAGGGCCAAGCAGCAGGGCGCGCAGCCCTTGGTTGCAAAGCAACCAACGGGGCACTTCCAATGCGCAAGCTGCCCCTGCTGCCGTATCTGCCCAGGGTAACTGGGCAGATACGAAATACCTCTGCCGCTTCGGATATCTGGGTCTCGGTCTTGTTATGTTCGTCTGCGCGATCAATATCCTTTCTTTGATCCGACTTCCCCACGGAAGCAATGTGAACGGCTATGACCGGCTGGCGAAGATCCTTCTGGAGAATGATCTGACCTACGGCTACTCCGAGCTTTGGAACGGAGCAAACGTCACGACCGTACTCAGTGACTCAAGGGTAAAGATCCGTCCGATCTATTTCTCAGACGGAGCGTATACGATCAATCCCTACCAGAGCGAAGCAGGCTGGTATGAGGATCAGCCGGAGACCGAGAAATACTTTGTTCTGGTAACCGCCTCCGAAAAAGAAAAGACAGAGAATATCCTTTCGAAGAACGCGATAAAAGAGATCGAATTCGAGGACGACCAGACGATCCTGGTATTTGATCGGAATATTTTTGAAAACGGGGAGCCGGTTTTTAAGGAGAGTAACCAATGACCATACCAAATCCGAATCAAGCCCTGAAAAAGCTCTATGTTACGATCCCAAAGCAGGTCCGGATCGCTTTTATCTGTACCTTTGCGGCAGGGCTTGCCGCTCATCTCTATCAGTTTACGAACAAGCTCTTTAATTTCGACGAGCTTTATAATACGCCGGAGGGAACCGGGGAAGGCCTGGGACTGGGAAGATTCGGGCTGTTTTACGTCGGGAGGTTTATAAAGCATTTCTTCGGAAACTATTCACTCCCTTTGGTAAACGGACTGGTCTCGCTAGTTCTGATCGCGCTTGCCGCCTGTCTGATCGTTTCCGGTCTGCGTATTCAAAATACCCTCTATGCGGGACTGATCGGGGGACTGATGGCCGTTTTTCCCTCCGTTACCTGTAACTTTTTCTTTTTATTTACGGCGCCGTATTACTCTTTCGCCCTGATGCTGGCCTGTCTTTCTGCCTGGCTGATCCTGCGAAAGAGAAACATTGTTATTTTTTTGATCGCGGTTTTTCTGCTTGCCTTTTCTACCGGCATCTATCAGGCGTATTTCGCGGTTTCCGCAGCTTTTTTAGTGACCTGGCTGATCCTTCAGAGCGCAGAGTCGCTTGCTTCGGGCTCATCCTCTGATAAACAGGAGTATGTTCCGACCTTAAGGACTGCGTTATATGCGTTTTTCTTTTTACTGGCCGGTCTAATCTGCTACATGGTACTCAACAAGCTTTCTCTTACGATCTTTCAGGTACAGCTGCCGGATTATCAGGGCTTAAGCTCTATGGGTACGATTGATCCCGCCTTTATCCTGAAGCGGGCTGCGGAATCCTATGCCCATACCCTGCATCTCTTTCTGGAGGATGTTTACAGCCTGAATCCTACGTCTGTCATAAAGCTGTCGATCGCTCTGCTGTTTGCGGCGGCGGCCTATGTTCTGGTTAAGACTCTGCTCACAGGACTTAAGGAGCATCATAACGGTCTGCTGATCGCTATGTACCTGGTCTTCCTTCTGGTCTATCCCATTTCGCTTTTTCTGGTCTTTCTGATGGTAACGCCGGATACCTACGTACAGGCGGCAATGTTGAATTCCGCGGTCTTTTCGATCATTATGCCGGTTGCCGTGATTGACCGTTTACCTTTACATTTTCGGCCGGATATCTCTTTTATAACTAATATTTGCCAGTGGTTTGCTTTCCTTGGAACAAGTGCCGTCATTCTGGTTTATATCTGGTACGCAAACGGCAATTATATGGCTCTGCAATATGCCGATTATCATGATCTTGCCTACTATACCGTCATGCTTTCCCAGATCAAGGATGTGGAGGGCTTTACGGATGATACCCCGGTCATAGTTCTGGGGCAGAATTTTACGGATAATTCCTTTAAGGCAGGAAATCTGGTCCATGATACCTTTTACCTCTACGGAACCTCCCCGACCTATATCAGCGCCTATTCCTCAAGGAACCTGTTTACAAAATATCTGGGCTATACCCCGGAATTTCTTTCCAGTGATGAGGATGAGCTTTACTTCAATACCCATCCGGAGGTAATCGCCATGCCCTGCTATCCGGATCAGGGCTCGATAAAAATGGTAGACGGAGTGATCGTAGTCAAGGTGGAAGAGGCAGCGACAGAGGAGGCAGCGGATTAAATGACAAATGTACTCGAATTTCTGGAAAATTCCGCGGAAAGATTTCCCGGTAAGACGGCTTTTCTGGATCCTGCCCGGTCCTTGACCTTTTTCGAGCTGAGGGAAGTTTCGCGGCAGATCGGGAGCCTTTTTCTAAGCGGCGCTTTGGGAGTTCAGGTCAGGTCGGAGGAAGCGGTTGCCTTTTACATGGAAAAAAGCGCGGAAGCGGTTGCCGCGATGTTCGGCGCGGTCTATGCCGGCGCCTTCTACAGCTTTATCGATGTCAGGCAGCCTGAAGAACGTGCCCTTCAGGTCTTTTCAATCCTGAAGCCAGCGGTTATCATCACGGATGAAGAAAATGAGGAGGCCCTTCAAAAGATTTGTGAAACGGGGGAGGGTTTAAAATGTCAGCGCATCCGGATCGGAGAGCTCCTTCGCCTTGCAGGACAAACGGAAATCTATGAGAACTTGCTTGCCGAAGCCCGGAACGCTTTTTATGATCAGATGCCCCTCTATGTCAATTTTACCAGCGGAAGTACCGGAGTTCCCAAGGGGGTTGCCGTCGGACACCGCTCGGTGATCGATTTTATCACCGTTTTTACGGAGACCTTCTCTCTTTCCCCGTCGGATATTCTTGGAAATCAGGCTCCTTTTGATTTTGACGTTTCCGTAAAGGATATTTACAGCGGATTGTATACCGGAGCTACCGTAGTTCTGATTCCGAGAGACTATTTTTCAAAACCGCAGATCCTTATGGATTATCTTTCGGACAATCAGGTTACCGTACTTGTCTGGGCGGTTTCCGCTATGTGCTTTGTTTCGATCATGAACGGACTGGAATATAAAACCCCCGAAACCGTGCGAATGGTAATGTTCAGCGGGGAACTGATGCCGGTCAAGCAGCTTCGAAAATGGAAGAAAAATCTTCCGAATGCCGTATATATCAATCTCTACGGCCCGACGGAGATCACCTGTAACTGTACCTGGTATGAACTGGATCGGGAGTTTGCGGATGACGAGCTGATCCCGATCGGAAAGCCGTTTGGAAATGAAAAGGTTTTTCTGTTAGATAAAGACGACACTCTCATCGATCCCTCCGAGATCGGAAAGGAAGGAGAGCTCTGTGTCAGCGGAACCTGTCTGGCGCTCGGTTATTACAGGGATCCGGAGAAAACCGCGGAGGTCTTTGTCCAGAACCCGTTAAATGACCGGTTCTATGAGCGGATCTATCGGACCGGGGACATTGGAAAATATGATGCCAGAGGGGATCTGATCTATACCTCCCGAAAGGATTTTCAGATCAAGCACCTCGGACAGCGGATCGAGCTTTCGGAGATCGATGTTGCCGCTATGTCCGTCGAGGGAGTTTCCCGGGCCTGTACCCTTTATGATACGGCAAAGAAGAAGATCGTGCTGTTTTATACCGGAGAAAGGGACAGGAATGAGCTGTCGGAAGAGCTGCATAAAAAGCTGCCTCCCTATATGCTGCCTGGAAAGACCATCGCCCTTACGGACATGCCTCTGAACAAAAATGGGAAAATCGACAGGACGGCGCTTTCCGCAAAGCTTTAGCAGGTGGCGGGTGGTTAGCACGGACTGTTTTCGTCTAAGCCATAACGTATGAAGGTTAAGATAAGTCAAATGAAGAACAAAGATTTTATTGAAATCGCTGAAAAATACGGTACTCCACTGTATATTTTTGATACGGATGAGGTTGTTGCCCGCGCTTCGGAAATCAAACGTATCCTGAATTCCTTGCGCGAAAACGGAAAGGATGGGTCCGAAAACAGGATCGGTCTCTGCTACTCCATCAAAGCCAATCCCTTTCTGATTCCTGCTCTTAGGAAGATTGTGGATAAATTTGAGGTCTGCAGTCCGGGAGAGCTTTCGATCTGTAAGCATTATCAGGTTCCCGGAGAGATGATCATCTATTCCGGCGTCCATAAGGAGCTTTCGGATATTACGGAAGCGATCGAATACGGGGCCTCCGTCTTAACCGTAGAGTCCAAAAGACATTACGACCTGATATCACAGGCCGCGGATCGACTGGATCAGGAGGTTGAGGTGATCCTTCGTCTGTCTGCCGGAAGCCAGTTTGGAATGTCGCCCGAGGATCTTGAAGACATTCTGAAAACATATACCGGTTCTGTATCTTCGGACTCCGTTAATTCGATGGATTCTGATACTTCGGGCAGTCCTCACGGAAAAGTAACGATTACCGGCCTTCACTATTTTGCCGGAACCGGCCGGACAAAGCTGAAGCATCAGAAAGAGGAGCTCTCTGAGCTTTCATCGTATCTCAAAAAAATCCGAAATATGTATTCCGTTCCATTTCCCAAGCTGGAATACGGTCCCGGGCTTGGGTTCCCTTACTTTGAGGGGGAAGATTTTTCCGATACCCTGCTGCCGCTTAAGGAGCTTCTTCCGGCACTTTCTGATATTTCAAGCTGCTGCGAGCTTACCGTGGAAATGGGCCGCTTTATCGCTTCAAGCTGCGGCTATTATCTGACACGCGTCGTCGATACCAAACGCTCCTTTGACCGGAATTGGTGCATTTTAGACGGCGGGATCAACCATGTCAGCTATCTCGGGCAGATGATGGGGATGCGGGTACCGTTCGTGAAGCATATCCGCAGGGAATCCAAACTGACTTGCGGGGTCGATACTATACCTCCCAGGAAGGATTCTCAATCTGTACAGGGCAGATTAAGGGAAGAGTCCTCGGAAGACGGTGTCACGAAAGAAAACGACTGGGCACTCTGCGGCTCGCTTTGTACCACAAATGACGTCCTGGTCCGCTCGGTTCAAATGGAAGATCCCAATCCGGACGATCTGCTGGTCTTCTGCAATATAGGAGCGTATTCCGTAACGGAAGCGATGTTTCTGTTTTTAAGCAGGGATCTGCCGCAGGTCGTACTTTATACTTCCGAAAATAAGGCTGTATCGGTGCGGAAACCGGTAGAAAGCTGGAAAATAAACTGCTGAAACGAATAAATTCGTTTCCTATATATACGAAAAGGGGGGCATATGAACAGTATTGAGAATGTGAAGAGTTTTAAGAAGGATAAAAACTTTTCTTTATATTTAATTACGGGCGTTATTTCATCGGTTCTGTTTCTTATTTTCTGCGCTATGATGCAGATTTATCCTTTCGGGGAGCGGATGATAAACGATGTGGATCTTATGGAACAGTCGCTGCCAATCTACTATCACGTCTGGGACGCGCTCCATGGCAGGGCGGCTCTGACTTATGACTGGAACTTTGCGCTGGGTATGAATTTTACCGGTGTTTTCGCGCATTTTTCTATTATAAATCCGTTCACCCTTCTCTTTTTTCTGACTCCCAGAAGATACCTGCAGAAATTTATCGTTTTTTATGTTACGTTTAAAATCGCCTGTACCGGCATAAGCATGGGTGCTTTTTTACTGCACGACAGACTTCTTATCCGAAGAAGGCTCCCTGCTCCTTATCTTATTATCGCTTCGGTAGGGTATGCCTTAAGCGGCTATGCTATTCAGTATTTCGGCTATTCATGGATCGAAGTCTCCTTCTTCGCCCCGCTTGTAATGCTTATGTTAAATAATATGCTGCTTGAGAGAAAGTCCCTCCGTATCACATGGTACGATCTCGGATATACGGCGTTTCTTGCGATGATTCTTGCTATGAATATTCCGATTGCATTTCCCGTCTGTCTTTATCTGCTTTTCTATGCGGCAGGTTATTGTCTGATCTGTATAAAAGACCGCGCGGAGACTACCCGGATCGCTTTTAAATTTGTCACTCTTTCGCTCCTGGCGCTGGGCGTTTCCGCAGTTGTTTTCTATCCGAGTTTTCACGAGCTTCTGCAATCCTACAGAATCGCTATTGCCCAGACTTTTGGAGTAAAAGAGTATTTTGAAACTCTGGATGACAGGGGAATGGAGCCATGGCGAAAATATTTTATGATGAAAACTCTGGTTCTTCCGTTAGCGATCGAAGCGGCATGTCTGATTTTCAAGGCGGTAAAAAAGCTCTTTCACAGGCAGGATTTCTTCCTGCTCTATATCAATCTCCTGATTATCGCTCCGGTTTATTTTGAGACGACAAACCACGTATGGCACAATGGAGGCTATGTCTGCTTCCCTATGCGATACGGGTTTATGTTGTTTTTTACGGTGATTGCCGGAAGCTATGTTCTGCTGTCCGAAATCCTGACGGAACAGGGCCTGTTTACGGAGCTTCCCGAGAATAAAGTAACCATGATCTCATATGCGTTGATGCTTCTGTGGCTGGGAATCATCTGTGTGCTGGATCCGGGAGAGCTTGGTTACAGGGATGAGGAAGAGGATGCAGTAGTTCTCTCGGAACGTATCGAAGAGATCATTCCTGCTCCGGAAGTCAAAATTGAGCGGATGAAAAATGCCGATGCGTCGCTGCACAACAGTTATTCTATGATTTTGGGAAGACCGGCTTTTGGCAACTATATTCCGCTAACTACCTCGGATCACATTATCGCCGATGATATGATGGGGTATTCCCAGGACTGGGAGAGAATGAGCGATGCGGGAGGCACCATGTTTTCCGATACGCTGCTGCAGCTCAATACAACGATCTGCAAGGAGGATGGCATAAATCAATGGCTGACGGATCATACCGGAAGCGATCTGTATGAGTACAAGGGATCTCTCGATTCGTACGCGCTTTATGAAAGGACGACCAGATATCCATATGCTTTGTTTATAAAGGATCTGGAGGGGAAAAGACTTTCCTGGGAGCTGGCGGATAATACCTATGTAAATCAAAATGTCCTATCAGAACTTTTCTTTGATGAAGCTCTGTTTACGGACTATGAGGAGGATTTTTTGCTGGCAGGAGGGGAAAGCAAGACCTTCCCGATCGAGGTAAGCGGAAAACAGGCAGTATATGTCTATACGGACGACCTGATCAGAATGTCGGTGGATTTAAACGGCGAAACCATTATGGAGACTTATCCTCAGAATTTGTACAACGGTTTGATTTGTCTCGGGCTGTATGAAGATGAAACCATTTATCTTACTCTTAAAAGCAAGGGAGAAGAAGATCAGAACGGAGAGCTGTTCGTCGGCTTTATGGATCTCAATAAATATCTGAAAACGGTAGAGGTTTCCGATAAAGACCTTGTGATCAACCATTTCGAGACCGGAAAGAAGGGCGCTCAGATCGAGGTTACGGCGGCACAGGACGGTTATGTCTTTATGCCGATTTACTGCGATGACGGTTGGAGCTTTTTTGTAGACGGTATCCGGACGACCCCGGAGACCTTCCATAATTTTTTCTTTCTGATTCCTGTACATAAAGGGACAAATACGATTCAGATGTCCTTCCGGACAAGAAAACTGATTTCCGGATTCATAATAACGATTATTTCCCTGCTTTGCATAGCGGTTTTGTATATCTTTACGGGAATGGAGAAACGCCCCGTTATTGTGGACAAAGCTCTGACCTTTGGGAGCACAGCTGCTCGTTACCTTCTCATCCTTACTTTTGCCGGGGCAGTTATTGTTGTATACGTGATTCCGATTTTCTGGCAGCTTTTCATGTGGAGGTAAAAAATGAGATTCCGACTGCAGATCCCGCTTTTTTTCATTTCTTTAGCCTTCTTTTTACTTGGCGCGTCCCGTTATTTCCTGCGGCCAAGATACTCAGAATGCCTGGTAGACTCAGCTTTTCTTGCGGGTTTAGCTGATACACGCTCAGAGGATAAGACTCTTCTGCCTGATCTGTGGTTCGGAGAGGAAAAGTTATTTTGTGATGAGAAAACAGGAACTTATTATTATTCTCTGATCGAGGGGGATAAAAATGCGTTTGATCCGGTGGTGGGGCTTTCGAAAAGCGGGAAAGTCGATGTCGGTTTTACGGAACAGATTACTGATGAATCGCTAAAGAGCAATCACGCGATACCGTTTGTTATATATACGAATGAGTCATTCTGCCGTTGTCAGCTCAGTTGTACGACACTGCCGTTGATTACAATAGCCTGTGACTCAGATATTAATAAAGAAACTACTTATGATATGTATTTTTCACTTTTTGATAACCGAAAGGACGCGCTGCAACGGGTAACGAATTCCGAAGGGACTATCCATACAAGGGGAGTAACGTCTTCGGCTTTTCCAAAATACGGACTAAAGATTTCCTTAAAAATGAAATCGTTGGGCGGAAATTTGAGATCGAATCCGCAATCTTTACTCGGAATGAGGCAGGATGACGATTGGATTCTGTATGCAGGGTACAATGATCCGGAGAAGATTCGGAATGTTTTTTCCATGAAGCTGTGGCATGATTCCTGTGCGATGGACAATCGTTTTAATAGGTTTCTGGGAACGGAATACAAATATGTTGAGGTTCTTCTCAATGGACGATATCAGGGATTGTATGCAATTTGTCCTCCTATTGATGAAAAACAGGTAGGCTTAAACGGGAACCTTCAAGAGCAGGCTCTCTATAAATTCGGCGATTTTGTCGGCGACGAACTGATTAGAAATGAGTTTGGCGGGATAGAATCTGTCCTGGTAAAGCACACACCAACAAGCCGGACCGATGATGGAAACCCGATATATATAGAGTCGGATTATGAGCTTCTGACACAGTATTATGACGGGTTCAGAGAGCACAATAACGATCTGGATTATCTGCGTCAGGGAATAGATCTGGACAATGCCCTGGATTTTTATTTGTTTATTGATCTGATTCTTGGCTCGGATAATATGGAGGCAGATACGATTACCAATATGTACCTCGTTCTTCAAAAGGAGAAGGAAAGGTTAATCGGGATGTTTTGCCCGTGGGATCTGGATATGTCCTGGGGAAATGAGTTCAACGGAGACGAAAGTTTAAATTTCACTAATGTGTATGGCTTGCAGCCAGATGATCATTGTTTCATTTCCTGTGGATATTTTTACAGGCTTCTAAAGCTAAATCCTCAGGAATATGAAGGGTTATTAAAGGAAAGGTATTTGACACTCAGGGAATCGAGCTGGGATAATGAGCATATTATGAAGCTGATAGATCGTTATGAAGCAGATATTTATGATTCCGGCGCTTATCAGAGAGATATGGAGAGATGGCCGGAAGGAACATTTTCAAATCCTGAGGAAAAGCTTTCACGATTTCGTCGTTTTGTTTCGGACAGACTTGAAGCGCTGGATTCTTTCTATGGTGATGCCTGTTCTCGGATTATGAATTGAGCTACTCTGAAGACAGGCAGAAAAAATATTGCGGATCAAAAAATATATGTTAAAATACAGAGGATTGTATTGATTTTTCAGAAAGCGGGATGAATTATGAATGACCTGATTGAAATACTCAAGGATATCAGAGATGATATCGACTTCGAAAACTGTACGGACCTGATCGATGGAAAGATCCTTTCTTCCTTTGATATAATCCAGATCATCAGCGCTTTAGACGATGAATATGACATCTCGATCCCGGCCGCTGAGATCATTCCCGCGAATTTTAACAGTGCGGAGTCGCTTTACAAGCTTGTACAGCGTTTGAAGTAGAAAAATGTATAGGAAGCGAATTTATTTATACTGGTTAACACTTTTCGTTGCCGATCAACCAGACTCGCAAACGCAATTTCAGTACATTTACTTTATCAAAAACGGCAATTAATTGCGTTCGCGAGTATAATTCGTCCACGATAACTACCTCAGTCAGTTGCTCGTTGCCTTGGTATTTTTTTCTTAAGCAGCTCTGTCAGTTTTTCCGTGTATATTTGTCTTCCCGTGTAGGACATATGGTTCATATCCTCGAAATATTCTGCCTCGTGGTCATCAAAATCAATATCCGAGGCGAGAATATAATCTGCGTTATATTCCTCCAGCAAGTCAATAAAATAACTAAGATATTTCTGGTAGGTCGTATCCTCCTGAAGCCTGTAATAATGAGGGCTTTCCAGAAAAACAAATCTCTGCTCGTCCCTCAGGCATTTTTCGATCAGCTCCCTGACCGCCTGCTCCTGAGCCGGTACCAGCTCTGCCGCGCTGATATCAAACTCTTCGTTATCCAGTATCTCCTTTCCCGGAGACGGAGTTTCATCCGTTTTTGCTCCCTTATAATAGCGAGTCGCATAGAAAGGCTCTGTGACCGGATACGTCAGAAGATCATCCATTCCTGAGGTTACAAAGTATTCATACTGGATCGAAAGATCGGTATTCCCGCTCTCCTCCATTTTCTCCCAGAGCCTCTTTTTCCCCTCCCATGAAAGGTCCCAGATCACGCGCGAATCCGTCAGCGCAACCTCTTCCGTCAGCATAAGCGGTCCCAGCTCAAATATCATCAATTGACAGCTGTGGTCGGAGCGATTTTTGATCTCATCATACTGGATCGTCGCTGCGACAAACTGATTGCCTCCATAGCAGAGATCAAATACCCTGTCTCCGAATTCCCTTTCCATCACCGGCATATCGATATTACAGCGAAAGGTCGAAGAACCTAGAAAGAGTATGTCCAGCTCTCCCGCGTCGACAACCGCCCGGATCCCCCGGTTTCTGATCGGGATCTGGGAAGAAAATACATTCTTAACAGCTAAAACGGCAACGATTACAAGAAGCGCCGCTGCCAATGTCACTATGATCTTCTTTTTCGTACTTACTTCACTATTTTTCATATTTTTTCACAGGCAGCCCCGGCTCAAAACGCCTGATACATAAAATTCGACTGTCCGGCGACTCCAAACAAAGCCGTGATCACGAGTAAAGCACCCGCATAAAAATAACGATGCTTTTTAAAAGCCCCTTCCGTCGTTTCCTGCAAAAGCTCGACGGTAAACAACCCGGCTAACAGGAGAATAACGATGATCACGGAGGCAGCCGCCTGGTTTCCGTTTCCAAACGGCACCAGAGCCGCAGCGATTGCTGAACCGGAAAGTCTGGTTTTCGTAAAGATTTTTTTGTAGATCACGCCTGCATCCGAAAGCGTTTCCGCCCGGAACATCACTTCCCCGAGACAGACGATAATAAAGGTACGAAGCGTCTGAAAGATCCGTATCAGGCGGTTTTCGTCATTCCAGTGGATCCGCTTCCGAAGCCCCTTCATGTACGAAGTCGTACAGAAGGACAGAAGCATAATGACCGCAAAATATATCCCCCACCCCAGATAAACCGCCTCAGCGCCATGCCAGATCCCGGTCGTGACCCAGACAAGGATCGTCGGCAGGATCGTCCGTAAAGTTCCCTTCTTCGCCTTCGGAAAAATCTTCCCCACCGCTTTCGCCGCTTTTTTATTCCATTTCGCCGTCACTGCCGGCATAAAAAGATGCGCCGTAAACCATTCATTCAATGAAATATGCCACCGTCTCCAATACTCCGGAATATTTCTCGAAAAATAAGGCCGGTTGAAGTTTTCCTTCAGCTCGATCCCAAACATCCAGGAGATCCCGCAGGCGATATCCATATAACCGGAAAAATCCGCGTAAAGCTCGATCGCATAGAAAAAAACGGCCACGATCAGCGTCAGTCCGCCGTATCCTTCCGGAGCGGCAAAAACCGTATCCACATAAAACGCAAGTCTCCCCGCGATCACCAGCTTTTTAAACAATCCCTTGATGATCCGGTATCCGCCTTCTTTTATATGAACGATATCAAAATCGTGCCTGGCTAAAAGCCTTGGCAGCATGCTTTCATAGGTTCCGATCGGGCCTTCCGTGATCTGTGGAAAATAGAAGATAAACAGAGCGTAATGAAGAATATTATCACTCGGCTTAATTTTCTTATCATAGCAGTCCAGCGCATATCCGATCGTCATAAATGTATAGAAGGAAATTCCGAGAGGCACGATCAGATCGTGGATCCCGAAAAAGATGCTGTAGCGAAAAACGATCAGGATACCTAGATTAATAACGATAGTTATTATAACGTGCGTTTTTGTCGGATTGCGAGTCAAAAACCAGGTAGTTACAATAGATATGAAAATAAAAACAAGATTTAACGGTCTGGCCCAGGCATAGAAAATGATGTTTAAGATCAGCAGGACCTTCCACTGATGCTCTCCTTCAACATTGCGGTAGATAATATGGATCGTATCGTAATATACGATCAGACCGAGGATGATCAGAATCAGAAAGGGAACAGAGATCAGGCTCATTTTTTACTCCCTCCCGTATTCGATGATGCGAAAGCAGCCTCCTCCGCCTTTACCTTTACAGCTGAAGACTCATTGCCTCTGTTCATCGAGCCGTATATCGTTCCCAGCAGACAGAAATACGCAAAGATCGTAACGCAGAGACTACGATGTGTAAAGAAAGCGTGGACATAGGAGTGGCTTGCCGTAACGATATACCAGACAAAGGGATAGAGCATCAAAAGCAGATAAGGCAATACAGCGGCAGAGCTTTTCGGTTGATCGCTATCTCCGGAATTCAGGGATAAATTTCTGCTTCTAACAATAACATATGCTATTATATAGATCAGAGTCGCTGCGATAAGTATGATCTTATAGATCGGGCGCTCGAATCTTCCGATATTTCCAAGGATCATGGAAAGAATCGTATAGTCCTCCGCTCCCTCTCCGCCGATTGCCCGGATCCGAAAGGTATCGATCACAGCCTCAAAGGCGGACGGTCCCATAACAAGATAGGAGATCAGCCATTTAATCCCCCACATCAGCCCATAACCGGCACCCCAGGCAATCGAATAGCAAAGCGTACGCCCTGTTACCGTTCCAGTCGCTTCTCGTTCCTTAACCATAATACAGATCAGAAGGCCAAGCGGGATCCCCAGAGAAAAAAGAGGAAACGTCAATAAGATAATATAGTTGGTTATGATCCCGAGCGCGAAAAAGAACTCGCCAAGCAGCCCTCTCTCCTTCAGACTATCATAAAAAGCAAGCAAAAGGATCGCCGCTAAGATCGCAACATAGAAAACCGTCGAATACTGGATTGATTTGTACAGCACCGACGGTGTCAGAAAGAAATAACTGATCGCAAGCGCGGGTACCAGGCATCCCAGTCCCTTCGCTGTCATAAGCCAGACCAGAGCAAACATCAGGCAGACCTGCACGAACATATTGATCATCCGGATATCCGCCAGAGAAAAAAATAAGAGCAGGGGCTTGATCACGATCAGGTAGCCGTGCCAGAATCTCGCGTACGATTCGATATAATATCCCTCTTCCTCCCAGATATAATGGATCAGAGAATCCTTGGGGTTCATATCATCATAGAGATATTTATTTACCGTAACAGCCTGCAGGAACGGACTTGTCCCATCGTTGCAGATCGCCATGTTGATCGCTTCTCCGTCCATATAGTGGTCCAGAGCGGTATTATAATAATCTAACGACTCCAATACGTCTCCGCCCTCGGTCTTTGCGAGCTCCTCTGTCTGAAAGATATGGATCGAATTCGCCGCGCCAAGCTTCATACGGCCGATCGGAAGCGCATAGGCTGCGACAAGGAGAAGATAGCCTAACGCTGTCAGGCCTGCAAACAAGGCTATATAGTTAAAGATATGCGATTTTACCGTCCGTTTCTCCATAGCATCATTTTAGCATAGAAGCTATTTATGGAAAAGAAAAATGTTGGGAGACCTTGAAAGAGGGCATACAGATGCGATATAATAAGGGATGTTGTAAACCAGGCTTCAAGATCCTGGTCGAATTCATTTAACTAATATGAAAGGACAGAGGAATACACATGAAAAACTTAACAATCGAAAAAGTGATCGGTCGTGAAATTCTTGACTCCAGAGGAAATCCTACCGTTGAGGCTGAGGTTACGCTTGCGGACGGTACGGTCGGAAGAGGAACTGCTCCCAGCGGAGCTTCTACCGGAGAATTTGAGGCGCTTGAGCTTCGTGACGGCGATAAGAGCCGTTACCTCGGAAAGGGCGTTACCAAGGCGGTTGAAAACATCAATACGGTTATTGCCAAGGCAGTTGTAGGTCTTAAGGCTTCTGATATCTACGCTGTTGACGCTGCTATGCTCAAGGCAGACGGAACCAAGGATAAGAGCAAGCTCGGCGCAAACGCTATCCTTGCCGTATCGATCGCGACAGCAAGAGCTGCTTCCATCGCTCTCGAGATTCCTCTTTACAGATTCCTCGGCGGCGCAAACGGCAATCGTCTTCCCGTTCCGATGATGAATATCTTAAACGGCGGCGCTCATGCTACCAATACTGTAGATACCCAGGAGTTCATGATCATGCCGGTCGGCGCTCCTTCCTTCAAAGAAGCTCTGAGATGGTGCGCAGAGGTCTTCCATGCTCTGGCCAAGATCTTAAAGGGCAAGGGACTCGCTACCAGCGTTGGTGACGAAGGCGGCTTCGCTCCGAATCTTTCCAGCGACGAAGAGACTATCGAGACGATCCTTGAGGCTGTTAAAGCTGCTGGCTATGAGCCGGGCAAGGATTTCAAGATCGCGATGGACGCTGCTTCCTCCGAGTGGAAGAGCGAAAAAGGCAAGGGCTACTATCATCAGCCCAAGTCCGGACGTGACTTTACTTCCGATACTCTGATCGACCACTGGGCAGCTCTGGTTGAGAAGTATCCCATCGTATCCATCGAGGATGCTCTGGATGAAGAGGACTGGGAAGGCTGGCAGAAGCTGACCGAGAGACTTGGCGGCAAGGTTCAGTTGGTTGGCGATGATCTCTTTGTTACGAATACCGAGCGTTTAAAGAAGGGTATCGACAATAAGTGCGGTAACTCGATCCTGATCAAGTTAAACCAGATCGGTTCCGTTTCAGAGACCTTAGAGGCGATCAAGATGGCTCATAACGCAGGCTATACAGCGATCTCTTCTCATAGATCCGGCGAGACGGCTGATACGACGATCGCGGATCTTGCGGTAGCGTTAAATACCTGCCAGATCAAGACCGGTGCTCCTTCCAGATCCGAGCGTGTTGCGAAGTACAACCAGCTTCTGAGAATCGAAGAAGAGCTTGGCGACAGCGCTGTTTATCCGGGAATGAAGGCTTTCCACGTACAGCAGGACTAAAGGCTAAGAGAATATAACGAAACAAAGAATATATTTCTTTTTGATGTAAAAGAATCGTCGGCTGTTTTTTTCCAGCCGACGATCTTTTTGACAGTTTTTCTCGGTCATCTCCCTTATGCCAAACAAATCTGAGTTTCACCCTACATCACATATACGTTTACTGTAAAGGTCGTATTATTTATCTTCACCGTAAGTGTAGTTTTACCGGATTGTCTCCCGAATACCGTACCATTTTCATCAACAAACGCTATGTCGTTTTTCTTGCTCTTCCAGAGAATCTTCTGCTCCACTCCGTCAATCTGGAGCTTATAGGTACTTCCATTGTTAATATACAGATTATATTTATTCACTCCCACCTGTTGAAGCTTAGTATCATTTTTAACAACAGGGTTTTCCACGTAAACGTTTGTCTTGTAAACAAAACCATTCGTTTTATAGATATAGGTTGGATACGGATTATAGAGACATGTGATCTCCGCAGCTTTAACCTGCCCAGCTGTAATAAAAGAACTTGCTTTGACCAGTCCCTTCGATGATACAGAAACACTGTTGGGATCACTGCTCTCATATTTCGCTTTACTGTTAGTAACCTTGTAGTATTTTAAGGTCTTTGTTTTTCCCGGAGAGAGATATACATAGCTTGTGGGCATATTATTTACAGTCACAGTAAGGTTTACAGTTTGTATACCATTCACCGTACCTGTCAGCTTACTTATACCCGGTCCTATCGCTGTTATATTTCCAGCAGTAGTAATATACACAACTCCATCGGCATATCCAATACATTTTCCCTTACTATTGACTACCTCTACCATCTCATTATCGCTGGTCCAAACAGCTTGTTTTAAGAACAGAACAGAGTTCGTATATTTTAAGGTTGTTGTCTGTAAGGGGGCTAGAGTGATTTTTTCATCAGCACTATAGAATTTCGGTAAATTCGCAGTGCTTATATCCGTAACTTTAATAGTACAGACATAGGATTTCCCACAAATATTGGCCGATACTTGAGCAGACCCTGCTGAAAGACCAGTAATGTGTCCATCCGTCACCTGCGCAACATTATTATTCGATGATACCCATGATATCTCATATTTATCCAGATATGCATCAGCAATGCCGGTTATATCTACATTAACTGAATCGCCAATAGCAATCGCTGCATTTTTTTTATTGGTTCCGGAGATATGTACCGCAGGTGTAATGACAATTATCTCATAGGTTTCGTTTGTATCATCATTATGGATCCGGGCGATCCCTTCATTTTTTGCTGTTATTTTTCCATTCTTATTCCCTACAGTAGCACTATAGACATTCGCAGAACTCCACATTCCACTGCTGATAACAAAAGACTGTCCCTTCACCATATAAATTCTGCCAGCCAGTCCTTCTGCTTCTTCTATTAAAGGCTGAGGATCCAAACCTGATCTTGAACCCTCCGGAATATCAATCGTACTTTCATATTTCGCCTGTAGTACAATATCTTTAGTCACCGGAGTAGAACTGTCCCATTTCTCGTCACCTAAATACCATCCCAGGAAGGTTCCATCTCCAGTCGGAGCTGCAGGTTCTTTCCCTTCTATGGTTTCGCCCTCCTTCACAATGATCTTCTTTATATCAATTGAACCATTCCGGAAAGTTACCGTATAGGAAGCCGTTTCTTTCTCAATCTTGCTCACACCCTCGATCGTAAAATTGACCGCTCGGTCTGTATGCCCATTGTAATTATAATACCAGTCCCAGGGAAGCCGAAATACAAGCTGATCTCCATTTGTCTCCGACAGATCGGTGTTCAATATATAGCCGTCCTGTTCGTCACTTCTGGCAGTAGCGTTATTCTGCGTTTCCTCAGTAAATGACCAGGAAGGACCGGCTTTTACAATAATTGTGGAATCCTTCGCATTTTCCACAGTGTATGTAGTTCCGATATTTCCAGCATTTCCATCAATCGTGATGGAATTTCCTGAGACTGTTGCAGTTACATATTGTTTCACTGGCTGTGCATCTGCATTAATATCAACAAAAACATCTGATCCTCCATAACGAGCGGAATTATAGACTCGATCCCCCAAAAAAATCATACTATAAGTCCCATCGTTATTAGCATAAACCAGATCAGAGTCCATTGCGTTTGAAGTAGGGGGCGAAGCTAAATAGTATCCTCCATTTCCGGATACAGTAGCATAAACCGCATCTGTATGCGCAGCTTTATCTCTTATTTCCGCAGATAAATAATCCGTTTCTTCTTTATCTTTTTGAACAAATCTCACACTATATTTTTTGATGCCATCTGCCTTTTTAAAGTTTACACTATGATCAGGAATTATACTATCTGTACCGGGATCCACATATTCAATCCCTTCTATAGTGAAATTCACTTCTCGGTCCTTATGTCCTAAATAACCAGTAAACCAAGATGCAGGAACTTCAAATACGATCTGCTCCGGACCAGATTGTGAAGTATCCGGATATAAAACAATTGGATTGTTAATCTCAGAGCTTATAGCTCTTGCATTTTCTATCTCCTCATCCGTGAAATAACTTCTATTTCCAGGAGATACCTTTATCAATACCTTCCTTGCAGTATCAGAAGTATAGCTGATACCCTCTGTACCTGTTTTATCCCCGATGCTCACCTCATTACCGGATACGGTTGCTGTGATCCTTTGTTTTACTGCCTGTGTCTCTGCACTTACAGTAACGTGAAGAGTTTCCGGTGCATTGATAGACGCTTTGTAAATATCTTCTCCCGAAATTATCAAATTGTATACACCATTGTTCTTCTTTTGCACAACTTTTGCATCTATTCCGGATATCTCAGGAACAGATTTTAATTCATAACCCCCATTACCTGAAACCGTAGCAATTATATCTCCGGTTTCGCTTTCACTTGCTCCTACTTTTGCTGCCTGTCTGGTTGTCCATTTTGAAGAATTCTGAATAAAAGACACCCCATATTTTCCAGATCCACCGCCAAAGGTAATGTATTGCATCGCAGCAGAAACAAGATACGGTAAACATACAGAAAAACCAACAATGATCAGTGATTTTAAAATAGTATAAATAATATTTTTCTTCATCATAGATTACTTTTCCTCTCTTTTCTAAAAATCAAAAAATATCTGAAAAAATATCTCTAAAGATGGGCTTTTTCTTATAGATCAACTATTAGCCTGAAGATTTAGCAGCTTTTTATCAAAGATTTCAATTTCCAGTATCCAAAAACTGCTCAGCCTTATCAGTCATCTCCTGATTTTGTGTGTTTCCTTTACAGGTTCCATATCAACTTTTCAATTCAGATTCATTATACTACGCTTTGCATGAAAACAGAAGAATCAGTTATAATTCGTCTATCCTGCGAATTTGTCAAGCGTCAATTCGAAGGGAATGTTCTGTTAGATGCCGCTTACATTGATGTCAGCGTTGATGTCAAATCCGTAAAATACCTCCAGAGACGCAAACGCACCGGAAATAGAAAAAGAGTCTTAGAATACCGCTCTAATCAGCTTTCTAAGGCTCTTTTGCCGTGCCGCAGACCGGAATCGAACCGGTACGGGTATCACTACCCACGGGATTTTAAGTCCCGGGCGTCTGCCAGTTCCGCCACTGCGGCTTGGTTCTGGGAC
>JAFSXN010000173.1 GCA_017444015.1 Lachnospiraceae bacterium
CTCTTCTGGACCTTGATATAGATTTTTGTCTCGCCGATATAGTTATTTCCTTTTCCTGATAAGGTCGCATAATATATGCCTTCCTCCTTAACCCCCGTAACCTCCTCTCCGGCTCCGTCGGTATAGGTCAGTGTAAAGTTTGAGGCGCTTAAAGCCTGCTTTGTTCCCGATGCCTTCCAGAGAATGACCGGCTTGGGCTTCGTAAGCTTTCCGTTGTATTTTACGCCCATATTGAGCACAAGCAGATCCTCCTTAACATCGGCGGGATTGATTATGAAATCCTCCGAGACCGGAGCGCTTCTTTTATATTTTCCCTTAAACTTTACGGTAACTGTCGCGGTTCCCGCGTTCTTATTATTCTTATAGGAAACGGTATAGTTGGAGGCTTCTATCTTCTTAACGCCGTCATAAACTGTAAGCGCGGGCTTTATGGCCTTCGTATTGTAGGTTTGCGCGGGGATCGCAGCGATCCAGCGCTTCTCCAGCCATCCCTTTCCAAATTCCTGAAGGGTGGCTTCGCCATTTAAATCCTCGGAGAGATCCCGCATCCGATCCCCCGCCAATTTGATACCATATATCTCTATGATTTTATCCTTAACAGCTTTGGCAGCGTCCTTTGTTACTGTAACGACACATTTGGCCGGTTTATCGACGGTATTTTCCGTTGTAACGCTGATCGTAGCGGTGCCTTCCGCTCTTGCGATCAGCATTCCTTCCTGATCGACGATCACCGTTCCGGAATCGTCGCTCTTATAGGTTCTGGCGATATTGGCGTCGTTCACCGGCCAGACAATGGGATTCAGATAATAGGCTTCTCCGACATCGAGCGTGATCGCCTTCTCCGCGGGATCCCCCTCGCCCTCAAAATGGATCTTCTCAAGGGTATAGTCGGCGCGCAGGCGGCCTGTCACCACTTTGCTTCCGTCGGAGCTGTACGCGACAGTCTTCAGGACAGCGGAGGCTGTCAATTTGATGGGTTCCTGATAGACAGAAGAGTCGGATGTCGGCTCTGTACCGTCCAGTGTATAGTATATTTTAGAACCCTCCGGGGCGCCGTTTATCGTAACTGCTTGCTCCTTATCGTAAAGTCCCCCTTCCGGCGAGACCGAGAGGGTTACAGCTTCTTCCGGTATCCCTGTTATATTGGCCGTAAGCTCTTTACAGGGAATGCCCTTGTCCGAGATCACGGTGCCTGCCGGAATGACAAGCGTGCCGTCTGTATAGCGGTAATCCTCACTCTTTAAGATATAATAGAGCGTTTTCGTCTCTCTGCGATATTGCTTCCCCGAAGGGGAACGTCTTACCTCCTCAATATTTCCCCATTTTTCATCGCTGGAATAAGTATTATTCGCCTTGTTGTAGTCGTAAACCGAGGCGCTCAGCCCTCCGTTATAGTTTACCGGCCTGTCGAAGGTTACCTTGATATAATAGCCGACATTTTGGTCATGCCGCAGCTCGGCCTCCTTGATCTCGGGTCCCTCAAGCTCCGTCTTGCTGAAACTCGTATCAAAGCTTAAGGTGCCGTCCCCGTTGAGCTTTATATCCGTTATCGAAATGCCGGAATCGACGAGTGTCGTACTATCAAGCAGCCCGTCATCCGAGGGGTTGTAATAGAACGTACTTGCAGGATCCGTATCCGGCGTCAGTTCGTTCCCCTCGTGGAAAACCCCCAGACTCACGGTTTCGGTTTTGGATATGGGGACCCTGTACGGATCCTTCGTGTTATTGTAGTCGCTGATCAGAGGAATATGGTCGTCCTTTTCATTTTTCGCAATAAAGCCGGTTCCCTGATCGTTTAGTTTTCCGTAAACCCGGAACAGCCTGAGTCCATCAGACGCCTTCACTGCTTCTCCACCCTCGGGCTTGTAGTCCGGCAGGGTATCATTCGCGGAGCTTTTATAGTACTCCGCCATAATGAACTGATCGTAGACCCAGTTCCAGTTCTCCGTATCACTTTTTTTCGGGAGAATGAGCGCCAGCTGTCCGCTTTCCGCGTAGGGCTTAAGCGCAAGAGAATAACTCCCGGTATAATTCTGCCATTTCTTTTCTTTAGGATTATAGACCTGCCCATCGGTGACGACCCATACCTCATCCTTAGGGATCCACCCTAACAGCATCTTTGCGAAGCCGTCCTGGTCGGTGGAATTACTTCCCATCATGGAATCGGTATTCACCTTCGCATCACTTTTGTTATTATCATAGGAATAATAATCAACCAGTCCGAGATAGTGGCCGGTTTCATGGATGAAGGTTTCCAGGTAATCCTTTACATCATCCTTCCCGGAAACCCCGGCATCGGACAGGCTATCGACTACCTGCACGAGATAAGAGAGCCTGTAGCTTCCGATTTTAACTTTAGACGCTGTACGAAAGCTCCACCACCGGGAGCCCCATCCGTTGTTGCCGCCGGCACAGGCAAAGTAGCAGCCGTCGATCTGCATATCGCCATCCTGATCGAACGCTTTAAGCTTATCATCGAGATACTCCAGATCCGTCCTTCCATCGCTTCCGTCATGCTCTTCCAGAATTTTTCTGACCCAGTCATTTACAGCGTCAAGATATAAAGGATCATTATCAAAATTAACAGGGTCGCCCTGCTCATAGTATTCTCTGTCATGCTCGGAAACAAATTCCGCAATATCGCCGTCCAAATTCAGCTTCCCGTAGGAGGCTCTCTGATAATATCCTCTCAGACTGTCCTTTGGATATGCGGCATTTGATGAGACAGACTCCGCTTTACCGGATACCGTATCAGACCAATTCGGATCGTTCGCGAAAATATACTTCTTCAGATCCGTCTTGAACTTTTCCGAAAACTTATAGTTTTGAAATTCGCTAATAAACACCAGGGTATTCACATCCCCTTCTGCGGGGGTGATAGGATCTATGCCGGTGACACTCTCTCTGCCTGAGCCTAACGCGAGAAGCTCTTCCTCTGAAAGCTCCCCGCCCTCAGGGATATATTCTGAAAGATTCTGAAGCAGGCGGTCTGAAATACCCGTACTCTCACCCTCATAGATCCTTCCGTTGCCGTAGATCCTCTCTTCTTCCTCGGTAAACGGAACGATGGCAGTCAGAACATCCCCGTTATCTGATAAGAGTGATTCTAC
The DNA here is from genome assembly GCA_017444015.1 of Lachnospiraceae bacterium. Taxonomy (GTDB): domain Bacteria; phylum Bacillota; class Clostridia; order Lachnospirales; family Lachnospiraceae; genus UBA2868. The sequence continues at coordinate 3,111 of JAFSXN010000173.1, forward strand.
GACCTCCTCTCCGTCCTCGATCGGAACGTCCTCCACTGCCTCCTCGTCAGGCGAATTTACCATGCTTTCCGTTTCTTCCTCCGCCGTCCCGGCGTAAACCGTAACACCCTGGAGTCCGCTTACGGCTAAGCTCCCCGCCAACAACAGCGCAACAATTTTTTTTCTCATTCTTTTTTCCTTTCTGACTTCTGTTATAAAAATGATATCGTGAGAAGACGCGTAACGCCTAATCCCCCGATATCATAACACAGCTGCTGTCACAACACTGTCACAAAAAGTGGTCGAAAAAAACAATTCAAACGTA
>JAFSXN010000174.1 GCA_017444015.1 Lachnospiraceae bacterium
TGTAGTAATCGTCTACACTAATGTGTGAAACAGAGGTAATATGCTGCTACCAAAAGGAAAGGAGCACAATACCGTGAAAAAGACAAGGAGATTCAGGATCAAAGACATCGACTGCGAAAGCATTGTTGAGATAGCCAGAACGCAGCACGAAGTTTTCTCATGGCTGGACGAGTACCTCGAAAACCTTGAGTACCATTGGTTCGACCCCGACGATGATACCTACGAGATCCTTTACAATGACGGAACGCAGGAGTATATCGACAGGGATTATGATGGCCACAAGATCCGCAGAAACAACATAGACTCAATAGTTTATAACAATGCCTGCTCGGCGATCGTTTTCGGAGGCTTTTCCATTAACGAATTCGGAGTGGTCACAGCATCAAAGGACATAGAGATAGCCGATTCAAACATTGAGGAGATTTTCTGAGGGAGGGAAAGAATATGAGGATAATGCTGGAAGTGATATTGTTGGCATTGGGTACGATCATAGGGGCTTTCTCCGTAGAGCATAGACGGCTTCCGGGAGGGATTGCCGAATGGGCGGTGTGGATTCTGGATGCTTTGATAATCATTTTAAGGATAGCGGGGGTTTAATTATACACAGTTTCAGGCACAGCTATTTGGTACATTTATGACTCCTGTATAACTTGCTATTATGTGCGGACAGAGTGATTAATAGGATAGAAAAAGAAAACCGCACAGCTACAGGAAAGGAGCAGGGAATGACGGAATTTGAAAAAAGGATCAGACGCGACGACAACGGATTTTACCAAGTGCAGATAAGGATGCTTCCGGTAGAGGAATGGCAGCCGATGGAAGGCTGGGGGACGGTCTTCATCACCAGCATTTACAAAAATGCGAAGGAGAGGCTCGGGCATGAGCCGGGAACGGAGGTGGAGGCATGACCAGGCAGAAGAAGGAGCTGATAAAGAAGCTTTACGAAATCGAAGCTTTCATTGAAGCAGACAGCCAGCTAGGATGTGGATTTGCCCCGGCAGATTTTTACAGGCCGCTTGAGCAGGAGGCATGGGAGTTGCAGGAGCAGCTTGCGAGACTCAGCCATTACCCGAATGCGATTGCCATGATGATGGATTGCAGGGGAGCGGAGATGGAAGAAATACCTTTTAAGTAAGGAGAACCAGATGCTTTGGAAAATGACAGGCTGGACGGAGACAGCAAGCGCAGGATGGACAGAGAAGAAACAGCCGGTGGAAACCTACATCGAAGCGGACTCGATGGATGAAGCCTTCGAGAAGGCAAGGGCGATATATGGAAGCGGAATAGATACAGCACAGCCGGCAGAGTAAAAAGCACAGAAACCCATTAACCAGGGGACATTCCACAGCGGGATGTCCTTTTTCAGTGCAGAAAAAGCATCAGAGAGGAGGCATTATGAACTACGAAATCGTAACAACGCCGCAGACGATCATAAACATCGTGCTGGCATCATGCGCAGCCATCGTTTCGATCTCCGCGGCAGTGACGGTCATCGCAAGAGCCATCGGGAAAGCGAGGGAGCCTAACAAGCTTCAGGATGAGAGGATCGCGGCTTTAGAGCATCAGGTGGAGCGGATCAATGACAGGCTCCAGCTTGGGAATAAGCGGTTCGAATCGGACTCCGGACGGGTCGATGCGCTTGAGCAGAACATGAGGGAGACAAACAAAGTGATCATCGAGTCTCTGCAGGCGCTGACATCGCACGCGATAGACGGAAACAACATCGCGGAGCTTAAGACAGCGAAGAAGAGCCTTGATGAGTATCTGGTTAGCAGGATGTGATCAGCCATGCACATCTGAAGAGATCAAAGGAGGAGAACACTATGAAAAAGGAATTACTGATCGCAGCTGGGATAAGGGCGCTGAGGACCGTTTGCCAGACAGCAATCGCCACGATCGGCACGGCGAGCATGATGGGTGAGGTTAACTGGGGAGCGGTTCTTTCCGCATCTGCCCTTGCGGGGATCCTGTCACTGATGATGAGCGTGGCGGGATTGCCGGAGGTGAAGGAGGATAGATCATGAACGAGAAGATCATATGGGATTTTCTGTACGGAAAACTGAATAACGAATACGGAGTCGCAGGGCTGATGGGGAACCTGTATGCCGAGAGTAAGCTTGACCCCACAAACCTTCAGAACTCCGCGAACAAGCGGCTGAATATCACTGATGAGGAATACACTTTCTTAGTGGACGGAGATTTCTATCCCGATTTCATTACGGATAAGGCTGGCTACGGGCTGGTCCAATGGACTTACTGGAACCGGAAGAAGGCGCTGAAGGAATATGCGAAGGAGCGGAGGACTTCAATCGGCGACCTTTCCATGCAGCTTGACTTCCTCTGGAAGGAGCTGTCGGAAGGTTATCCGGGACTGGTCAA
>JAFSXN010000175.1 GCA_017444015.1 Lachnospiraceae bacterium
CGGCTCAGGAAGCACCGCATCCTTTCCGCCGCCGGTCAGGGACTCGATCAGCTCGTCGATCTGAGCCTGCGAAAGCACGACCTGATTCTTTAAGATATCCTCGGAGGCCTGCTCACTGTAACCGTAGCTTTTCACCGTATTGAGCGCTTCGATGAGCGCGTCGATCTCTTTTTGCGTTAATACTCGTTTCATAGGCACCTTCCATATATTTTAATAATAATTCTTTGATTTACAGGAATACAAAACTCCTGAGTATCAGTATAAACCAAATCGCCGGAAATTTAAATAGAAAAGAAGAGCTGCTCACAGTTTTTTAACAAAACAGCTTGGAGAGCCGGGGACGGAAAGGTATAATCATACTGTAAAGGAGTTTGACTATGGGAACGGTAAAGTATATCCACGAAGGCGGCGTCGGAGAGATCCTTGAGAAAAAATCCCGGTTTATCGCAACGGTACGGAGCGTATCGACGGAAGAGGAGGCTGCCGCCTTTATCGCTGAAATGAAGAAAAAATACTGGGATGCCAGGCATAACTGCTCCGCCTTTGTCCTCGGGGATAACGGAGAGCTGACCAGGTGCTCGGATGACGGGGAGCCCTCAGGTACCGCGGGACGCCCGATGCTTGAAGTACTTTTAGGAAGCGGAGTAAGAAACGTCTGTGCAGTCGTTACCCGGTATTTCGGCGGAGTTCTTCTTGGAACCGGGGGTCTGGTCCGGGCGTACTCCGACGCGGTAAATGCGGGATTAAATAACAGCGTTATTATCGAGGTCAGGGAGGGCTTTCTCTGTAAGCTCGTTATCGAGTATACCGACCTCGCTAAGCTCCAGTACCTGTTTTCGAGACCGCCCTATGAGATCCGGGATACCGCATATGAGGACAAGGTGACCTTTGAACTGGCGATCCCTGCGGAGGAATTCGAGGCGGAGAAGAAAAAGATCACCGAAGCGACGGGCGGCCGGGTCGTTTTAACGCCTTGCGCCTCCTGTAAGTTTGCGCGAGCCGGGGAAGAGCTCCTGATTTTTGAAGAAAGAAAGCTGCCTTAGCTAGCCGCCCTGCTTTCTCTTCGTCTTCTGCTCATACATCATCATATCGGCCTGCTTTACATAGCTTTCCAGAGGCTTTTTGGTTCCCGGCTCCGTAATAATAAAGCCTGCGCTGATGGACGGCGAATAAGGCAGCAGTCTGCATTCCGGATAATTCGGGATCTCCTCTCTTATATTTTCAAGCATCTCCAGGATTTCGGCCTCGCCGGATAAGCCCGCTAAAACCAGAAACTCATCTCCGCCCATCCGAAAGACCAGGGAATCCGCGGGAACCTGCTTTTTGATCGCGGAAGCGATTGCCGTAATCGAAATATCCCCGCATTTATGGCCGAAGGAATCGTTCATCTGCTTCAGACGGTCCATATCCAGATAAATCACCGCCATCGCCTCGTTGTCCTGATTTTTCTTTCCAAACATTGCCTCGGCCAACTGCAGATAACCCAGACGGTTGTAGAAGCCGGTCATGGAATCCGTGATGGACTGCGTTTTTAAAAAGTTATTGATGCTGTTCAGGCGCTCTCTGGAATAGTGGTTTTTGATCGCCGTCGTCAGAGCCTGGATCGCCCTGTTTAAATACGGCTTCTGGATCAGAGAGAGGGAATCCTTCACTACGAAAAAGCCTATGGTATACTGCCTGAGATGAATCGGCATAAACAGATAATCGGTATTTCCGTCCGGCGTAAAAAGCGCCAAAGCCTCCGACTGAGTGACCTTTTTATTCGTCAGGGTAATTACACCGTTCTCTACGGCAAAAATAACCTGCAGCTTCTCCGGATAGCCGTCCACCGGGGGCGTATAATTTCCCTCTCCGGGAAGGCCTGCCCCTCTTTCCGTCTCAAGGCCGCCGATCCTGCCGAAGCTCTCGTCCAGAACGAGATAAAGCGCGCTGCAGTTAAGAAAAGAAGCGCTCTTTACAAATACATCGCCGATCTCGTTCAGATTGTCGCAATTTAAAAGCTCATACTCCAAAAGATTCAGCTGGGCATCCGTCTCACTGCGCTCGATCTCCGAAAGCACCGCCCTGTTGATCGGAAGGCTCCGCTCTCTCATCCCCATACAGCCGCAGCTTTCTCTACAGATCAGCTTTGTCGAAACCGTCAGCTCATCGTAGAGCTCTTCGCCCTCCCAGATCCTTTGCAGTATGGCGATGCTTCGCCTTCCGTGCTCGATAAAATCCTGATCCGCCGTCGTTATGGAGGGCACATAGATCTCCGAGCTCTCCAGAGCATCAAACCCGGTTACCAGGAAGTCCCCGGGTACGCTGAATCCATATTTTTTTGCCTCCTCACAGACACCTATGGCCACCAGATCATTCGCGCAGACAATCGCCTCCGGAAGCCTCCCAAAGCTCTTAAAGAGCGCTTTGAAGCCGTGCTGCCCGCAAAGCTCCTTATAGCTCTCAAAATAAAAGCGCTCCCGTTCGCACGAAAGACCATGGTCCCTGCAATAATCCCTGAGGGACTCCGTCCTTCTCTGATTCTCATAGTTATCCTCAGGACCCATGATGAACCAGAGATCCTTACAGGAATGCTCTTTGTCCAGATGCCTGATAATGCTTCTCATCGCGGAATAATTATTGATCCCGACGTGAAAAAAGCCCTCCACCCGGTTTCCGATCGAGATCGCGGGAACACCGCTTTTTCTTACTCTCTCCACCAGCTTCTGACAGACCTTGTCGCCGTACCAGTTATCGCTGACGGAATGCAGATTATCCAGATCAAAGATCACGCCGTCGAACTGCTCCGGGGGCCCAAGCGTAAAAATATTGTATTCGCCGATGGAATAATCGGTCTCAAGGCTTCGATGGGCCTTGCTTCGGTAAATATACAGACAGATCTCCTCCGCCGCCTCCCCGATCGCCTTCCGAAAACCCTCGATCCGAAGAGACGGAGAAAGTCTGGCCCCGTCATCCATATATAAGGCTATCTTTTTCATTCCAAATCCTCAGACAGATACAATAACACTCCGGAGAATCACAACAGCCGAATCAGTTTTCAGGCATCAGCCTCTGCCTTAGCCGAGATAATCCAGGGCGCCGGCTGATTCTCAAAAACATTTTTGCCGGTCAGCTTGGACACCGAGATCTGTATCACCGTAACATCGGTTATATGGTATTTTTCCAGGATATCCCGCATGGAAGCCGCCACCTTGAAATCCAGAGTATAGATCACAAACTCCATATTCGGGTTCAAGCCGGTCAAAAAGGACAGCTCCTGCTCCAGACTGGCGGATGCCACAAGCATCGTCGTATCGGGAACCGGAAGCCCCGCAAAGGTATCCGGACCGACATGATCCACGATAGTAACATTATGTAAACCAAATTGATTGACATTCTCTTCCATGGTTTCCCGGTCGCTTTCCTTGTACTCTACGGCGATCACGGTCCCCTCCCCGTTGATCATAGCCGCTTCGACCGCTATGGATTCGCCGGAGATAATACAGAGATTCTTCCGGTCGTCGATCTGCATCTTCGACAACAGGACCGACCGGATCTCTGAACCCACGTATTTTACGGAGCCGGAGGCAAATTTCTTGTTGTCCATGCCGAATTTGATCGTACTGCGGGCATTGGGGTTTAAGACGATCATCCCGGCGGAGGCGTTGATCCCCCGGTCGATCATATCCGAGAGCCTGTCCCGCTTGATGGGACCCGCAGGCTCGGAGCCCTCGTTATAGATCACCTCGCAGTCCCCTAAGCCTACGCTCCACATCTTATAGAAGATATCCTTATTTCCCGCCTCCGTAAAGACCAGCACGCAGCGGTGCGCCTCCACGGCAGGGATCAGGTTCTTGTTCTTCCGGGTAATATCCAAAATCTTCACATGTTCCAGATCGATCTCCGTATTATCCGAGAAATACTGTAACCATGAAAGAATATGACTGTTGGTGAACAGATTTTTTTCCATAACGAAACTCCTTCTCATTCCGGAAAAGCTGTCCGATCGATCGGAAGCCTTAGGACAGATACCAGTTCAGCTTTATTGACAGCGGGAAAGCAGCTCCTCCCATTTCTGATCCACGTATTCCTGAGCCGCTTCGATCGTCCACTCGTTGCCGCTCTTAAAGCAATGGGAAAACCTCCCCTGAAGCCGCATAAACTCCTCCACGGGCAGCTTTCTCTTCGGCTCATAGGTCAGGCGGTACTCTCCCTCCACCACCTCGTAGAGCGGGAAGACACAGGTGTCGATGGCAGCCCTTATCACGGTAAGGAGCTCCTCTGCCGGATACTGCCAGCCCCGGGGACACGGCGTAAGGACATTTACAAAGGTCGGCCCCTCGGTATAGATGGCTCTGTGGGCCTTTTCGTGAAAATCCTTCATATTGCCGAATATCGTAGTCTGGGCCGCGTAGGGCGAGCCATGGGCGACTACGATCTGCGTCAGATCCTTCTGGTTCTGCTTCTTTCCGACAGATTCTACCCCCGCAGGGGTCGTACTGGCGGAGGCAAATCTGGGAGTCGCCGAGGAGCGCTGGGTTCCGGTATTCATATAGGCATTGTTGTCATAGCAGAAATAAGTAAAGTCGTGACCGCGCTCTAAAGCCCCTGACAGCGACTGAAAGCCGATATCGTAGGTCCCGCCGTCTCCTCCGATGGCAAGGATCTTAAAATTCGTATCCGAAGACAGCTTTCCCCGCCGCTTCATCACCCGCATGGCCGCTTCTACGCCCGAAGCGGTGGCAGAAGCGTTTTCAAAGGCCGTATGGATATAGGAATCCTCCCATGCGGTATAGGGATACTGAAAGGAGGAAACCTCGAGACACCCCGTAGCGTTGCAGATCACCGCCTTATCCTCCTCGTTCACCGCCCGCATCATCCCTCTGCAGACGATCCCCGCCGCGCAGCCCGCGCAGAGTCTGTGGCCCGCATGGAAGCGTTCCGCCTTATTCATTTCTTTTTTTAACTGATAAGCCATTTTCGTTCTCCGTTTGCTTTCCTAAGGCTCAAGCTTCTCTCTGCCCGAGATGAGAGTAGACGGGACCGGTCTCTCCCGTTTCCGCGATGGCCGCAAGCCTCTGATAAACTTCCTCCCCCGCCTTTACGGTAAAATCTCTTCCCCCGAGACCGTAAACGATATCGATCATCTTCGGACGCCGGTCCAGATTGATACAGGCGCTCGCTGTCTCCGCAAAGAGCGGCCCGCCGCAGGAGGAAAAGCCCTCGCTCTTATCCATGACCGCTACGGCAAGGCAGTTCTTCAGAGCCTCCTTCAGCTCCTCTCCGGGGAAGGGGCGAAAGACCCTGACCTTTATAAGCCCTGCCTTCACACCCTTGTCGCGAAGCTCATCCACACAGGTCTTTGCCGTTCCCGCCGAGGATCCCATAATGACCATGGCAAGCTTGGCATCCTCCATCCGATATGCCTCAAAGAAGCCATAGCTTCTCCCGAAGCGCTCCGCAAACTCGGCGGACACGTCCAGAATAACCTTTTTCGCGTTGATCATCGCCTGGGCCTGTGCGACCCTGGCCTCCATATAATAGGCGGATACGCCGTAGGGCCCTACCGCTAACGGGTTTTCCGTTTTTAACAGATAATCCCTGGGATGATATTCGCCGACAAAGCTTTGTACCGCCTCATCCTCCTCCAGTTCGATATTCTCGATGGCGTGGGAGGTGATAAAACCGTCCTCGCAGACCATAAGCGGAAGCCGTACATCGGGATGCTCCGCGATCCTGTGCGCCATCAGGTAGTTGTCATAGACCTCCTGGTTATTTTCTCCGTAGAGCTGGATAAATCCGGAATCCCGCTCCGCCATGGAATCGGAATAGTCGTGATTGATATTGATCGGCCCCGTCAGCGCCCGGCAGGACACAGCCAAAACCACCGGAAGGCGTAAGGAAGCTGCGACATACAGCACCTCGTTCATATAGGAAAGCCCCGCCGAGGAGGTCGCCGTTACCGCCCGACAGCCCGCCGCCTCAGCTCCGAGACAGGCCGAAAGGGACGAATGCTCGCTTTCCACACAGATAAACTCCGTATCCACTAACCCGTCCGCTACGTACTGAGCGTAATACTGAGGGATCTCCGTAGACGGAGTAATGGGGAACATCGCGAATACATCGGGATTGATCTGGCGCATCGCCGTAGCGATGGCCTCGTTTCCGGATAAACGTTCTCTGATACTCATAGCTGCCCCTGCGCCTCCCATTCGATCGCGTCAAAGGGGCAGGTCTTTAAGCAGATCCCACAGCCCTTACAGTGATCAAAATCAAAATCTCCTCTCCTTCCCTCCCTCACCGGGATCGAAGCATCCGGGCAGAAAGGGGCGCAGAGCAGACACTGCTTGCATTTTTCCTCGATCCACTTCGGCGTACGCGCGCGCCATTCCCCGGTCTTTACCAGTCTGCTGGTTGCGGGCTCGTAGATCTCGCAGCCCGTCGTCAGCTCCTGCCAGGAGATCTTTTCATCAATTTCTTCCGCTTTTCTTATCATAATCCTATTCCTGACCTTTCACAGCGCTTAAGGAAACCTTCAGGCAGCGCAGATTTCCCTCCACTACCTGAGGTTTTTTCGCGAATTTATGCCGGTAGGATTCTTCCATATCCCGAAGAAACTGCCCACGGTTCACGCACCCGCTGACCGCAACCACGGCAGCAAGCATCGGCGTATTCGGAAAATAGGCCTTAAGGCACTCCATCGAGATCGAATACGCGTCGATCGTACAGATCCTTCCGGTATAGCCCTTCAGAAAGGGTCTGACCTCCTCCGGATCCTTTGCCGTATTTATGATAAGGGCCCCCTGAGGCTTCAGCCCGGCAGCCACGTCTACGCTTGTAAGCAGCGTCTCATCCACCACAGCCACATAATCCGGCTCGTAGATATTCGAATGGACCAGACAGCGTTCCTCAGAGATCCGGTTGTAGGCCGTGATCGGGGCTCCGGAGCGCTCCGGACCGTATTCCGGAAAGGACTGGACGTATTTTCCGGCCATAAAAGCGGCATCCGCAAGAAGCTGGCTTGCGGTCTTGGCTCCCTGGCCTCCTCTTCCGTGCCATCTGATCTCGATCATTTCACTCATAATACAGCAGTTTCCTTTCAAAATTCGAAAAAAGAGGGGAAGCTTTTCCCCTCTCCCTTTCTATTTATCCTGTGAATCGTTCTCGCCGGGGAACTTTTCGAATTCAAACTCCGCGGTATCGACTTCCTCCTTGACAAGTCCGACACCGTCCTCCGCCTCTTTCTGCTTTTCCTCCTGCTCTCTGACCGATTCTCCGATCTTATCCTTCAGGGTCGCTTTCGCGTCGCTGTCAGAGGCTTCACGGTTTAAGGATACATATTCTCTTGAGGGCATCTCCTCGAAGAAATTCCTTATCTCATTTTCCTTGGGCTTTGCCTCGTTTTCATCGTCCTCATCTCTGAAGAAAAAATAATATATCCCCGCCAGGGCTGCCCCGCAAATGGCGGCAAACGTTAAAATCTTTCCTAATTTCTTAGCCATAATGTCTCCTTTCCTGTTTTGTAGTATCATATCACATGTACATAGAAAATTCCATATTTTATAATCGGGGATTTACAAGATTTAACTTCACCATATTTTCGGATTATGGTATACTCCGTGTAGTTAATGAACAAAGTCTTTGTAATAAAAGGAGAGTTTTTGAAGCTAAAACAACATCCGATCAAACGAATATTGCTTCCGCTCTTGTTTCTTCTCTTTCTTTGCGGCTGCGGCAAAAAGAAAACCGAGATCGTCCTGACGACGGAATTCGACAAGGACGAGGTTTTTCGGATCGAGCAGCTTTCCTGTATGAAAAACGAGGTCATGGTCTATCTGGTCAACTCCGAAAACAGCTATGACGCTTTGTTCGGGCCTGAAATCTGGCAGGCTAAGACCGGAGGGGATGCCTTTTCGCCTACGGTCGAGGAGAGCTATAAGGAAACGATCCTTGCGAGGTTGGCCCAGATCAAGGCATTAAATCTTCTTGCGTCAAAGCGGGGAATTAAGCTGGCGGAGGACGAGGAACAGAAGATCCAGGCCGCCGCCCGCTTCTATTATGAATCGTTAAACGACAGCGAACGGGAGCTGCTCTCGGTGACAAAGGACGATATCTACGGAATGTACAGGGATTATGCCATCGCTGACAAGCTCTATCATTCCGTAACCGATGATATCAATCCGGAAATAAGCGATGATGCCGCAAGAACGGTGACAATCGGCAGTATCCTGGTCAAAACCTACCGGACAGACGCTTACGGCAACCAGGTCAAATATACCGCCGAGGAAGTGAAAAAGGCTTATGAGCGGGCGGAGGAGATCCAGAATAAGTTAACGGAGGGGACGGAGTTTGACGTTCTGGCGGACAGCTACTATAACGAGGACAGCCAGACCGAGTATACCTTCGGCAGAGGCGTAATGCCCTATGCGTTGGAGGATGCCGCCTTTTCCCTTTCCAGCGGCGAGATCAGCGGGATCATTAAAACCGAATACGGCTACCATATCATCAAATGCAAGAGCACCTTTAATAAGGAAGAAACCGAAAAAAACAAGGCGGTGATCGTCAACAAAAGCAAGCAGGATGCCTTCAATACCCTGTATGACGAATATGTGGTCACGCTGAAGTCGAATCTCAACGAGCCGCTCTGGGAATCCATCTCCTATGAAAAAACGGATCAGATCACGACCACCGGCTTTTTCGATATCTACGATTCCTATTTCACCGTGATCCACGACGAGCACGCTCCGTCCTCGTAATTATACTCGCGAACGCAATTAATTGCCGTTTCTGATAACGCAAACGTACTGAAATTGCGTTTGCGAGTCCGATTAATCGGCACCGAAAAGCGTTAACCAGTATATATTAAAAAAATCGAAAAAGGCTGGCGCAGATCATTGCGCCAGCCCCCTTGTTGCAGTTCCGCGTCGGGGACTGCAGAACAGCAAGCAGGAAAATCTGATAGTACATCATCAGGGAATGTCAGAAGTATCAGATCGCGCCCTCCACGTTCTTCTTGGAGGCATAGTAATCATCAAACAGCTTGTTCGTCGCATCCAGCGTATTCTGCGAAATCTCCGGAAGGTCCTTGCCCCAGATCTCTCCGGCTTCCTTATACGCGGACTTGATCGCGTCCTGCATCTTCTTCATCGTCTCTTCATCATCACCCGCAAGAGCGCTTGCGAAATCAAAGAGTCTCTGAGAGGTCTGCTTGACACCCCAGTAACCGTCCTCGGAGATATCCTCCTGCGCTTTGGCCTTCGTCTCCGCGTCTACGGTATACTCTCCGCTGGCGAGGAACTTCCACATATCATCACTGCCGGCAGCGATCGTCGCGGATTTGGACTGTCCCAGAACGGTATCCATGACCATCTTGTTGAAGGACTGCATCTGGTTTGCCTGCTCCTGCTTCAGCTTATCGACCAGAGCGCTTCTGTCCTGTTCGCTCATCTTGTTGATCGAATAAAGGCCGTTGTTTGCCTGGGAGGCAGAAGATTTCTCATACACCGCGGCAACGTCATTCGCGGCGGTCTTTGAGGAAACCTCTTCCGCAGCCTGAGGTTTTGCGGAAGCCTTGGAGTCCACGTTGTACGTACTTGCTGTACTTTGAGAATTCGCAATACTTGAAATCGTTGTACTCATAGTCTTCTCTCCTTTTCTTAACTAATATATCGGTTCATTCGCGACAAAACTACAGCGAAAAGCACTGAAAAAATAAAACAGTTTAACAGCACCCTCCCTATATTCTATTACGCAGGATTGGAAAATCGTAGACGATATATCTGAAGTCAGATATAATAATGAAAAGAAGCTCAGCCTTCCATGACTACGCTTTAGCAAATCCTTTTGCTATTTTCAGTATACTCATGTTCCGTTCCTGTGTCAAGGCGATTTTTGTTCTATATCTTTTTCCGAGTTACTATTCACAGCCGAATTATAGGCATAACAAACAAAGCGGGGTGTAATACCGCTTGTAGGACAGTATGATTCGGATGTATTCTTAGGGAGGTGACGCAGAGAAGATTTCTGCAACCGTATAAGGATTTCCGTCACA
>JAFSXN010000176.1 GCA_017444015.1 Lachnospiraceae bacterium
ACATGGTAGGCAGGAAAAAAAGCATAACTCCTGCCGGTATTTCGTAAACGGTAAACGATAGGAAATCTTCGTTTGCTGGTATTTGCTCAGAAAGGAGAATTATGCTATGAGTGATCAGATTAGTTATACTGAATTCAAAGCCTATGAGGAGCTGGAATTCAGGGATGATTTTATGTTTGGCAAGGTGATGGAGGTCTGATTATATGAAGGAAAGAACGTTGATCATGGACGCTATATTTGACGAGCAGCAAAGAACTGAGGAAGCGCGTCAACGTGCAGAAGCCGCGGAAAAACGCGTCAGAGAATTAGAAGCTAAGATTGCTGTTTTATCTTTCCCTGATGGTACGAATCTTGGTGAAAGCAAGGAACATACTCCGGCAAGCGCAAATCCGGAGCTAAAAGAGGAGGTATCAACTATGCCGGGAATGAGCCAGGTAATATTTAACAAAGGATTTTCTGCGGGAGAGGAGGAAAATAAATCCGATAACATCAGAAAACTTACTGAATATTTTATGAAAGAAAATCCCGATATGACAATCGAGCAGGCAACAGAGACCGCAGAGAAAATCTTGAATTGAATTCTCTTTTTACTTCCTGAGAAAACTAAGCCACTCACCCCTACCTGCCTTTACTCCCTCGTCAGCAGCTTCGGCGAAAGGATCAGCTCCTTTTCCACCTGCTCACCCTGAAGCAGGCGGATTGCGGTCTTAGCTGTCGCGCTCCCAAGTCCCGGGCAGCTTACGTCCGCGTCGAGGATCCCGTCCCGGATCAGATCCCTCCCCTCGCTTTCGTCGCCGGATTCATTCACTCCGACATACCGCACATGGGTAAACAGAAGCTCCTTCGCCGCCAGATCCGCCCCGTACGCCATTTCATTATTAAACGCGAAAACCGTGTTCAGTCTCGCGTTGATCGTCAGATAATCCCTGATCCTGTCTCCCGCCTTATCACTGAGCCATTCGCCGTAATAAAAGCTGATACTGCCCTCCGGGATCCTGCCCGAAAGAGCCTCACAAAGCCCCCTGTGGCGCTCCGCGGAAATCAGGGAATCCGCCGTCCCCTCAAGGATCACTAACTTATCCCCCTGTTGATACAGCTGCTCAAGGATATAATTGCCCGCTAACTTCCCGATCCCGTAATCGTCAAACAGGATCATGGACGTACAAAGCTCCTCCTCTACGCGGCTTCCGACAACGATCACGGGAAGAGTCTGTTCCACATCCGCTAAGGCCGACTTAAGCGCAACAGGATCTCCCGGAGCTACGATCAAAAGGTCGATCCCATCCTGCTTTAAAGCCTCGATATCCCTGGCCTGCTTCTCAGGGCTCCCGCCCGCTTCCCGAAAGATCAGATTGATATCGTCCGAATAGGCTCTGAGCTCCCGCAAAAGCTCATCCGCCATGTAATTGATCCATGGCTCCATATTATTCGCAAGGCTGACCCCGACCACATAGGTATAGCCCTCCGGAACCTCGCCCCCTCCGCACCCGCAAAGAGCCCCGCTTAACAATATTCCGATAAGGCAAACCAGCAAAACAGGTATCTGCCCAGTTACCTTGGGCAGATACGGCAGCCGGGGCAGCTTGCGCATTGGAAATGCCCCGTTGGTTGCTTTGCAACCAAGGGCTGCGCGCCCGGCTGCTTGGCCCTGCTGCTTTATTGATACGCCACTCGCAAGTCTGCGAGCGGCTGACAGGACAGCTGCCAAAACAATTCTATTCATTCAGCCCTCCGTTCAGCAAACCCTTACGGTATTCCTTGGGAGAAAACCCGATCTGCTTCTTGAAAGCGGTCGAAAAATAATACTGATTGCTGTAGCCGGCCTTTTCCGCGATCTGCATTAAAGACAGCTTCGGATTCTGCATAAAGACACAGGCCTCATGGATCCGAAGATTCGTCAGAAACTCCTTAAAGGAAAGCCCCATCTCCTGCTTCATCATACGGCTCAAATAGGCCGGATTGCACCCCAGCTCTCTGGCAACTCCGGTCAGATCGAGAGAATTCTCGCTGTAGTGCTGCATAATATATTCCCTCGCCTCTCTGACCACCGTCTGATAGGAGGCCTCCTGCCGGATCGCTGTGGACAGCTCCTCATAGGTATTGACAAAATCCGCCTGACCGCAGACAGAAACCTCGACCCTGCATTCTGTCTTTCCCCCGGTGATGTTCTCAAACTCCCTTCGGATCCGTTCCGTCTGCTCCGTCAGAGCCTCCTCGGAAAGCTCCTCCCCGGAAAGCGGAAGGACTACAACCGTGAAATGGAAGCGATCCGTATAGATAACGATCGGGGTCTCCTTCTTAAAGATCTCTTCAAAGATCCCCTCCACCGTATACTGCGTCAGCTGCTCCGACAGCTTCCCATAGGCCGGCAGCAGAGAAGGATCATACTCCGCGGCGATCAGATACAGGCATACCCGTTCCGTAAACTGAATCGACAGATATTCCATCTGAGGGGTCAGCTCCTCCTCCGACAGCTCTCCCGAGGTCCATTCATAGAAAAAATCCGCGATCAGCCGTTTCCGGTTCTTCTGAAGCTCTCTCTGCGCCATGCTCACAAAGCGCGATACCCGAAAGCTCTCCTCCAGCTCTCCTACCAGGCTTTTCAGGGTCTGATACAGCTCCTTCTCCACCACCGGCTTTAAAAGATAGCTCGCTACGCCGACATCGATCGCCTGCTTCGCGTAGTCAAACTTATCATATCCGGTGATGATGACGACATGGCTTGCGATCCCCTCTTCCTTCAGGCTTTTGACAAAATCCAGTCCGTTGAGGCGGGGCATCGCGATATCTGTAATGATGATATCCGGCTGATGGATCCTGGCTTCTTCCAATGCCCTCAGTCCGTTATTTGCTTCCGAGACTACAGAAAGCCCCAGGTCAAAGCTCTCTATCGTATGTTTGATCCCGGCTCTGATCCCCGGTTCATCCTCTGCAAGCAGTACCTTATACATATCCTTACTCCATATGCTTTCCAAGCACCATTGTGACAAGGGTCCCGCCGCCCTCCCGATTTTCAAACCGCAGGCCGCAGGTTTCTCCATAGGCTAACCGCAGCCTGTCGTGGACGATCAGGACACCGAAGGCATCGGCGGACTCCTCGCGCTTTGTCATATTCAAAAGGGAATTGATATAGGAAAGCCTCTCCTCCCCCATTCCCGCGCCATCGTCCTCCACCGTAATCCGGATCGTCTCTCCCTCATCCCTTACGATGATCCGGATAAAGCCCTTTTCCCGCTCGGACTCCTTGATCCCGTGATACAGCGCGTTTTCCGCAAGCGGCTGAAGGATGAGCTTGGGTACGATCACGGACTGAAGCGCTTCATCACACCGGATCTCGTAATCAAACAGGCTGCCGTAGCGGGCCTTTTGTATCTCCAGATAACACTCGGCGATAGTAAGCTCATCCGCCAGAGAAATGTTTTCTCTGCCGCGGCTCAGGCTCAGCCGGTAGAACCGCCCTAAGGAGATCACCATATCGACGATCTTATTCGCCTGATGCTCCTTTGCGATCCATTGTATCGTATCTAACGTATTATAGAGAAAATGCGGCTTGATCTGCTCCTGCAGCATACGGATCTCCGCGCTTCGTTTGAACTGCTGCTCCTTGTATACAAGGTCGATCAGATTATTCGTCTGCTCCATCAGGGAATTGAAGGAATCCCCAAGCTGCCTGATCTCGCCGTTTGCAGCCTCCGTATAGCGCTGTGAAAAATCGCCGCTCTCGGCTCGCTTCATCAGAACAGACAGCCGGTTGATGGGCTGCGTAAAGGATTTGGAGAAAAAAGAGGCCCAGATGCTTCCTAAGATCAGGATAACGATCGCAGCAAGAAAGGAGGTGACGTATACCCGCCTTACGCCCGCGATGGTCTTTCCGTTATCAAAGATACCCACCGTCGTCAGACCTGTCTCCTCCGAGCGGTTATAGATCAGGGTATATTCCTTCCCGAAAATCCTGCAGCTCCCGAATCCGCTTTCGTTGAACCACTCGGGACGGATCCGGTAGATGATCCTGTTTTCCGGGCTGTAGATCACTTCCCCGTTCTGGTTCAGGATGAAAACAAAGCCCGTATCTCCAAGCGTCACGTTCTCAACGATCTTTCGCAGATCCAAAAGGCTCAGGTCCACCATAACGACCCCTAAGGGCTCATCCGTCAGGGAGTCCCGCACCAGCAGGGAAACCGAAATATATTCATTGGAGCTGTAATTCTTCCAGCTTTTGATGTTCCGTCCGATGGCATAGATCGAAACAGCGGCCACGCCTCCCGCGCTCACCGCGTTCTGATACCAGATCTCCCGGGACAGAGGGATCCTTCGGATACGGTAGGAATCGTTGGAGACATACTGCCCCTTCTCGCTGGCAAGGATGATATTCAGATATTCGGGATATGCCGCGGAATACTTATAAAACAGCCTGCGGACAGCCGACTCATACATAAGCCTTAAATCCGGTTCGTTTACGGTATCGGTCTTTAAAAATCCCTGTACGTTTTCGTCCTCGGAGATCAGCCGAAGGGTCTTTCCAACGGAGGAGATCCTTTCGTCCAGGTACTCCTCCACCTGCTTCTGCATTTCCGCCGTATTCGAATACAGATGTTCCTTCAGAGAACGGGAATAGATCGCGGAACCGGCGATCGTAAGCGTGATCGTCGACAACAGGACCGTCAGGACCACAAACGCTGTCATCTGCGACCTGAGATCCCGGAAGAAATATTTATTCAGATCGGGCAGGAGGGATGCAATCCCCCTGCCCGCCGCGAGCCGCCGGTCAGCTTCAGCTGACAGCTTCCTTTCGGCGGCTCTGCGATAAAAAGAAATCCGCGCCCTCATAATCCGATTATAGGCGCGGAATTCTCTTCTGTCCAGATATTAAAGTTCATCCGGAGCTTTAATTAATTAAGACTTATTCTCCACCGTACTTCTTAAGAAGATCCGGAGCGTTCTCGGGAACTACAACCTCAGAGGAAAGGGTCAGAACCTTATCCAGCTCTTTGCCCTCTACCAGAAGCTGATACGCGCTCTCGATGGCCTCAGCACCGCCGGTAGGATATACCTGGGTCATGCTGATTCTCTTCTCCATAACGCTGCGGATACCGCCGTCAGGTGTAGGAAGTCCGTCAAAACCTACGAAAAGAATATCTCCCTCACGTCCCGCGTTCTTAGCTGCGATGTAAGCGCCCTCTGCCATCGGGTCATTCAGGCAGATGAACAGGTCGATCTCATCGTTGGTCTGAAGCATTTCCTCAGCTACCGTGATCGCCTTCTCACGAAGCCAGTCAGCATTGTTAACAGCTACGATCTCAAGATTCGGGTTCTTCGCGATTCCCTCACGGAAGCCCTTATCTCTGTCGATACCACCGGAGGTTCCCTCAAGACCCTTGATCTCACAGATCTTTCCTCCATCCGGAAGAAGTACATCCGCTACATATTCACCGGCTACACGGCCCATATCTACGTTGTCCGCACCGATGAACTGGGTATATCCGTCGCCGTCGATCTTACGGTCTAACAGGATTACCGGGATCCCGGATTCATAAGCGCTGGTTACAGCGTTCGTAAGCGGGGTCGCCTCATTCGGGGAGGCAATGATAAGGTCTACGCCCTGCTGAACGAAGTTCTCGATATCAGCGATCTGCTTGGAATTATCCTGTGCCGCGTCAGCATAGATAATTTCAAACTCGGGATGATTCGCCGCTGCCATAGCGATCTGATCATTCATAGCTACACGCCAGGGCTCACCCAGATTACACTGTGACATACCGATCACAAACTTCTTATCTGTCGTAGCCTCCGCAGCTTCCTCCGTGGAAGCATCCGCTGCCGCCTCTGTCGTCGCCGGAGCGCTTGCCGTCGTGGTCGGAACTCCTGCGCAGCCGGAAAGCATTGCTGCTCCCATGGTAAGGATCCCCAACAAACTTACTACCTTTTTGAACATCTTCTCCTTCTCCTTTCAATATAAAATTGATCCCATCTATCATAAAGTGCTTCATTGCACCTATGATTTATTTCTGCTTGTCCGCCTGCATAAATACGGCGATGATGATTAACAGACCCTTTACCATCAGCTGGATATTGGAATTAACGCCGTTCAGACCCAGAACGTTATCTAACATTCCGAGGATCAGCGCTCCGATCAGAGCTCCCTGCATGGTACCCTTGCCGCCCGCAAGGCTTGTTCCGCCGATCGCGCAGGCCGCCACCGCGTTCAGCTCGTAGCCCTGTCCTTCATTGGGACCTCCCTGGGAGATCTGGGCCGCGTGGATCATCGCCGCGATCGAGGTCAGCATCGCGCAGAGGATAAAGGTTATGACCTTGATCCGGTCAACGTTGATACCCGAAAGATACGCCGCGTTCCTGTTTCCGCCGATGGCGTAGATCTGTCTGCCAAATCTCGTTCTTTCCATAATAAAGGTAAAAATAATCAGAAGGCAGACAAAGATGATAGCGGGAACCGGGATCACGCCTCCGATCCTCTCCTGAAGATAGCCGAAGGCAACCGGCGCAAGGCCCTTTCCCTCACCGTAGGTAAGAGGGATTCCGACACCGTTGGCCCACAGCCTCGCAAGACCTCTCGCGATATTCATACTCGCCAGGGTAACGATAAAGGCCTGCAGTCTTAATTTTGTTATACACAAACCGTTAAACGCTCCGAAGAGTCCTCCGATCAGAAGACTTGACAGAACCGCCGGAATAAAGCCAAAGCCGTTGTTCACCATCAGATACGCGCAGCCGGTGGATACTAACGCTACGATAGAGCCGACCGACAGGTCGATATCGCCTAACAACAGGATCATCGTCATTCCGATGGCTATGATACCGTTTTCAGACACGGCTCTCAGAACGTTCATAATATTTCTGACATCGAGGAAAACGTTCCGGCCGTCACGGATGCAGATGATCGAAGCAACAACGAAGATGATCACCAGTGCTATGATGCTCTGCATACTCTTTACCATTGTTTTCAGTTTTGTCTTATCCATTCTCTCTACCCTCTACTCTGGTTGCGCTGCTGAGCAGCTTTTCCTGTGTTGCTTCCTTCTGTGTAAATTCTCCGGTCAGCTCGCCCTCACAGAAGGTAACGATCCTGTCCGAAATACCGATGACCTCCGGCAGCTCGGAGGAAATGACGATAATCGCCATTCCTTCGCCCGCTAAGGAATTGATCAGCTGATAGATCTCCGCCTTGGCGCCGACATCGATGCCTCTGGTCGGCTCATCTAAAAGCAGGATCTTCGGCTTTGTCAGCAACCATCTGGCTAAAACCACCTTCTGCTGATTTCCTCCGGACAGAGCGCCCGCAAGGGTCTTCGCGCCCGGAGCCTTGACCTTAAGTTCACTGATCTGCCGCTCCCAGGCATCCGCCTCTCTTTTTTTATCCATCGTTACCGCGTTGCTGAATTCCTTCAGCAGCGGGAGCGTGATGTTCTCTCCTATGGACCTTTGAAGTACAAGTCCCGTACCCTTTCGATCCTCCGTAGCAAACGAGATCCCCGCGTCGATAGCGTCCTTGGGCTTCTTTATTACGACCGGCTTCCCGTCCACTAAGATCGTTCCCGTCATATAGTGGCTGTGAAGGCCTGCCACGCATTCGAAGAATTCCGACCGTCCCGCTCCGACCAGTCCCGCGATTCCCAATACCTCTCCGTGTCTTACGTAGAGATTGATGTTTTTCAGGGACCGTTTAAAGGAATCCGCAGGCGGCGAATAGGTCAGGTCCTTTACCTCCAGAGCGATATCGCCCTTTGTCGTCTCCTCCTTGGGGAACTGCTCGCTCATCTCCCGGCCTACCATCAGGCGGATGACCTTCTCCTGCGTCGCCTCTGCAGCCTCTAACGTATCAATATATCTTCCGTCACGCATAACCGTGATCCGGTCGGCGATTTTAAAGATCTCCTCCATTCGATGGGAAATATAGATGATCGCCTTTCCTTCTCCCCGAAGTCTTCTTATGACCTCAAACAGCCGGTCCGCTTCCTTTTCACTTATGGCGGAGGTAGGCTCGTCCATAACGATAATATCGGAATTCAGGGAAAGGGCCTTCGCTATTTCGATCAGCTGCTGCTCCCCGATTCGAAGATCCTTCAGCTTCGCGTCAGGGGAAACCTCCAGATTCAGCATTTCCAGATATTGCTTACAGTCATTTTTCATAGTCTTGAAATCGACTGTCAGGCCATTTTTCTTCCATCTTCCCAAAAAGATATTTTCCGCCACATTGAGCTCCGGAACGATCTGAAGCTCCTGGTGGATCTTACAGATTCCTTCTTCGCTCGCAATAACAGGATTCGTGATCTTCTTATTCTGGCCGTGGATATAGATCTCTCCGGTATCCGGCAAAAGCGATCCGCTCAGGATGTTCATCAGCGTCGACTTTCCGGCTCCGTTTTCTCCCATAAGGGCCAGTACCTCGCCGGACCTCAGGTCGATCGAAACGTCGTCCAGCGCCTTGACCAAGCCGAAGCTTTTACTTATATTTTTCATTTCCAGGATCACATCACTCATTCCAAACCCCTCCGGCCGGCGATATTTCAGCACTTTTTCTAACCACAATCCGAATTCTGTTATACTCGCGAACGCAATTAATTGCCGTTTTTGATAAAGCATACTTACTGGAATTGCGTTTGCGAGTCCGGTTGATCGGCAACGAAAATCGTTAACCAGTATAAAATACTATAAACATTCTATCAATTTTGCACAAAAAAGTATTTTCAATTTTCTGATTTTTATTTATATTTTTCAACCTGTACGGCTGCTATCCGAAAATGATATTTCATGCGATTTATCGCAACGAAATCATTAGGGCGGTCATATAACCATACAAGTAAAATTTCTTAAAATTTTATTAACTGTTTCTGACATACAAAATATAGTGGTCAGGTACCGGAAAGCCCCTAAAATCAATAAATTTCTAAGTTATTTTAGAAAAAAATGCTTGCTTTCTTGACGTTTTAAGTGTAGTATATAGATACAAAAGTGGGATGAGTATATATAATTTTGGAAGGGATCTGTTACATAAAAGGGTATATGTAGCAATTATTTTAGTTCAAAAATCTGTAATGCTCCGGTTTCATAAGAAAGTTACAGAGAAGCTGGCCGGAAAATTACTTCATATTTAAATCATAGCTGAGCTTGCTCACGCGTTTTACCAGATCAGGGGATCCGGAATCCGAATTTTAGAAAATGGTTCCCGGAACCGAAGAGTCGAAAGATATGATCGGCGATCTGGTAAATAGAAGGAACTGAATCCTTCGAAGCGATAATTTCAAGGAAGAAAGGAGGGGCGGCGAATGGCAGATATAGCTTCTTTAAATAACGTCTATGACCATCTGACTACGGCATATGCTCCTCTGATGGGTGTTAATACGAAGTATGATACCCACAAAAAGAGTGAGCTCCGTGGTGTTTATAACTCCATTGTAGAAAAAAGCAAAGAGTCCCCGATCTTTCTTCTCGATACGAGCAGAGAGACGAAGAATTTCGCTGTCTCGTTAAAGGAAAGCGCGAGGAACTTAAAGAATACGATCTCCTCTCTGTCGAACGAAAACGAGGAAGAGGAGCTGTTATCGAAGAAAACGGTATATTGCAGCGATACGGATGCGGTCGATGTCAAGTACATCGGAGACAGGATCGACGATAAATCGATCACCAGCTTTAACCTCATCGTCGATCAGCTGGCCTCCTCGCAGAAAAATACCGGTACCTTCCTTCCTGATAAAGAAACGGATCTTCCTCCCGATACCTATTCCTTCGATGTCCACGTAAAGGATACCGAATACGAATTCCAGTTTAATATCGGAGAGAATGATACAAATAAAGATATACAGGAGAAGTTAGTCCGACTGATCAACCGGTCGAATATCGGAGTAAAGGCTTCCCTTGTAGATGACGAAAGGGGAAATACGGCGCTTGCCCTGGAATCCGAGGAAACGGGCTTAAAGAATGGCTCCGAGATACAGTTTAGAGTCTCGGATGACCATACCAGCAAGCAAAACGGCGCAGTAGAATACTTTGGCATCGACAGGGTCACGAGCCATCCCACAAACGCCGAATTTCGGATCAACGGAATGGAAAGCAGTTCGGCTACCAATCACTTCACGGTAGCGAATTCCTACGATCTTACGCTAAAGGAAGCCAGTGGCGAGGGCGGCTCAATTAATATCGGATTAAAGACCGACGTCGAATCGATCACCGATAATATTAATTATCTGATCGGCGGATACAACAGTTTCATCCGAAACGCTGCCGAATATCTGGAGAGTCAGCCCAATACGAAGGCTCTTATGCGTGAGATGCACGCTCTGTCGCTTCGTTACGGCGAATCGCTCGGGAAGATCGGTATAAACTTCAAAGACGACGGTACAATGGATATAGATACGGATAAGGTCCAACAGATCGCCGACGACGAAGACGCGTTATCGAACTTTGGAGCGATCAAGAGCTTCGCGACCAGCGTGCTGAACAAGGCGAACGAGGTTTCGCTTGACCCGATGCAATATACAATGCGGAAGGTCGTGGAGTATAAAAATCCGGGACACACCTATGCTACTCCGTATGTAACGAGCAACTACAGCGGAATGTTGTTCTCGGGATACTGTTAGAGATCGAAAAGGAACTCGGCATAAACCGAGTTCCTTTTCGATCAGTCTCGCAAACTTCAGTTTGCGAGACCCCCTGATGCACTTATCACAGGATTAAATCCCTTATCTTATCTCCCGATTCACCACACCAAGCGCCTGCGCGACGACCTGGTGCATATCATAATACCGGTACTCTCCCAGTCTCCCGCCGAAGATCACCCGGTCCTCACCGGCCGCAAGCTCGGCGTATTTCTGATACATCGCGTTATTCTTCTCATCGTTTACCGGATAGTAGGGCTCGTCGCCTCTGCTCCACTTTGCCGGATACTCTCTCGTAATAACGGTCCGATTCTCCGCTTCAGGGCCTGCCTCATCAAAATGCTTATGCTCGATGATCCGGGTAAAGGGCACCTCGTACTCCGTATAATTCACCACGGCGCTTCCCTGGAAATTCGGCTCGTCCAGAATCTCCGTCTCAAACCGCAGGCTCCGGTACTCTAACTCTCCGAAACGGTAATCATAAAACTGATCGATCATCCCCGTAAAGACGATTTTATCGCAGAGTGCGGTCAGCTCCTCTCTTTTCTCGAAGAAATCCGTCGACAGCCGAACCTCTACGCCCTCCAAAAGCCGTTCAAAGATCTGTGTATATCCGCCGATTGGAATTCCCTGATATTTATCGTTAAAGTAGTTATTATCGTAGGTAAAGCGAACCGGAAGTCTTCTTATTATAAACGCCGGAAGCTCCTCCGCTCTGCGGCCCCACTGCTTTTCGGTATAGCCCTCTACGAGCTTCTCATAAATATCTCTGCCGACGAGCAATAACGCCTGTTCTTTTAAATTCCGGGGTTCCGATACTCCCGCCGCCTTCATGGCAAGCAGGGCATCCTCCTTCTGACGCTCGATAACAGCAAGAGCCTCCTTCGGCGTCTTCACACCCCAGAGCGAATGGAAGGTATTCATATTAAAGGGCAGGTTATACAGCTCGTCCTTGTACCTTGCCACCGGCGTATTCGTAAAGCGGTTGAATTCCGCGAGGGAATTCATATAATCCCATACGTCCTTATTGCTGGTATGGAAGATATGACAGCCATACTTATGGACGTTGATTCCTATGGTCTCCTCGGTATAAACATTTCCGCCGATGTGATTTCTCTTGTCAATGACAAGACAGCGCTTTCCTGCTTTTTCCGCCTCGTGAGCAAAAATCGCCCCGAAAAGCCCCGCGCCTACCACTAAATAATCATAATTTGTATCTGCCCGAAGATACTGGGCAGATACGGCAGCCGGGGCTGCTTGCGCATTGGAAATGCCCCGTTGGTTGCTTTGCAACCAAGGGCTGCGCGCCCGGCTGCTTGGCCCCGAT
>JAFSXN010000177.1 GCA_017444015.1 Lachnospiraceae bacterium
AGTCACCCACTGTGGGTAGTCGGCTGTTCGTCCCATATATCCTCCTTAGAGTATTACAAAAATACTATTATAACATAAGGTAATATGTAATACAAGGAGGATATAAAAAATCTCCATACAACAATATCTTGTATGGAGATAATGAGGGTGCTATTATACTCGCGAACGCAATTAATTGCCGTTTTTGATAAAGTAAACGTACTGGAATTGCGTTTGCGAGTCCGGTTGATCGGCAACGAAAATCGTTAACCAGTATAAATTGATGCGTTTATCCTACGAATCGCTTACGAATGCTATATTTTTTAGTTGACAAGCCTGAAGGGATTTGGTATTATAATTTCTGCTGAAAAGATAATAGCGTTTTGCGATAGTGGTACAGTTGGTAGTACGTCGCCTTGCCAAGGCGAAGATCGCGGGTTCGAGTCCCGTCTATCGCTTTTTAAAGATAAGAGAGTGCCTTTCAGGTGCTCTCTTATTATTTGGGGCTCCATCTATCACTCAGGTGTGATAGCTTCCTTGGTTCTTCGTTGTATTTTGACTGAAATAATGATACTATTATTTCATAATAAAAAGCCATATAACTGTATTTGCAAAGTGGTTTCGCGTTGTTGTCAAGAGTGGAAGGTCGGTGTTGTAATGGATAGTACGTCAGGAAATAAAAAATATACTATTGATGAATTGCATACGGGGATGAAGGTCAAAGAGTCCCAACTTGACAATATATTTAAAAAACATATTATTTTGATAAATTCCTATTTGAACAGTAATGGGGAGATTGAAGGAATCATAGGGTTTATTGGAAATCAGCTTAACGAAGAGTCAGATCGCTTAAATCAAAAAGGCGTAATAGTAACGCATATATATAATGAGGAGGTAGATAAGGAAGGGGAAGTTTATTATGATGAATGATTTCTTGTACATTGAAGAAATCAAAAATGTTTTTTCTACTTCTCTTATGCTGATAATCGAAGAATTGGGGATATATACTCTGGTACAATGTAAAATTGATACTGGCTGTTCATATACAAATATTCCTATCCAAAGGTTGAATGTATCTGGAGAACAAGCAAGAAAACTTAAGCAAAAGGCGATTAAGGAAAGTAGATCATTCCATCTGACATACGGAGTAAGTGATTCAGAGGAAAACAAGGAACAGGAAAAATTATTAATCAGAAATCATAAACTTATGGAAGTTTCCTCGTTGCGGTTCCAATACACTGCGAATAACTTTGTTTTAGGGAATCAGGAGTTATCTATTCGGGACGTAGGGGTTAATTTTGATCGAACGAATAATATTTTGATTGGTCTGGATATTCTAAAGCAGTTTCAGATCGTAATGGATACAAGTATAATAACGGGCAGATATACATTGATCGGGTGCTTAAAAGAGAAGAGGGATAAAATGGAATACTATAATGCAATTCATCGTCATTTTGGAATGTTTGACGACTTTGATAAAATATACAGAAAATGAAAAACTTGAAAGGAATATGACATGGCGCTGCTTGAGATCAAGAACCTCTGCGTAAGCGTGGAGGAGAATGAGATTTTACATGATATCAGTTTGAATATAGGAAAGGGAGAGACCCACGTTCTGATGGGGCCAAACGGCGCGGGGAAGTCGACCCTTGGAAATGCCCTGATGGGGAATCCGCAGTATGCGATCACCGGCGGGAATATCTTCTTTAACGGCCTGGATATCAAGGACGAGACCGCGGACAAGAGGGCCAGGGCGGGAATGTTTATGTCGTTTCAGAACCCTTTGGAGGTACCGGGGATCAGCCTCTCCTCCTTTATTCGAAACGCGATCATCAATCAGACCGGTCAGAAGATCAAGCTGACGGAGTTTCGAAGGAATCTTTCCGAGAATATGGAGCTTCTGAATTTCGACAGCTCCTACAAGGACAGAGATCTGAATGTGGGGTTTTCAGGCGGAGAGAAGAAGAAGGCGGAGATATTACAGCTGTTGATGCTGAAGCCGAAATTCGCGATCCTTGATGAAACGGATTCGGGACTTGATGTCGACGCGGTAAGGACGGTTTCAGAGGGGATCAGGGAGTACCAGAACGGAAGGCAGGGCGCTCTTCTGATCATTACGCATTCGACAAAGATCCTGGAGTCGCTTTCTGTCGATCATACGCATATCCTCGTCAAGGGGAGGATCGTTGCGAGCGGGGACGGGACCCTCGTTGAAGAAATAAATCGTGATGGATTCGAGAAGTATTTGCAGGAATGAATATAGTTCAGATCAGTGGGAATTTCTAAAAAACCTAACCGCCCAGACAGCCGCTCGCACACTTTAGAGTGGCGTACCAATAAAGCAACGGGGAAAACAGGTAAACGTCCAGGGGATGAATCTGGGACCTGCTTTGTCGGAAAAAAGCATAACGTAAAAACATATGAATCAGGTAGATATTTGAGACTATGGAAAAAGAGAGAAGCGAAATAAACGATATAGACCGCAGCTTTTATGACTTTCGCTACGAGGAGAAGGATTTCTTCCGGGTCAGGGAGGGACTGACCGGGGATATTGTTCTGGAGATCTCGAAGGAGAAGCATGATCCGGAGTGGATGCGGGAGTTTCGACTGAAGTCGTTAAAAATATACCACGAGCTTGGAATCCCCGACTGGGGGCCGGATATCAGCGGGCTGAATATTGATGATATCGTGACCTATGTCCGTCCGAATACGAATATGAAGGGCAGCTGGGAGGAGGTTCCCGACGATATCAGGAATACCTTTGAAAAGCTCGGGATCCCGGAGGCGGAGCGGACGAGCCTCGCGGGTGTCGGAGCGCAGTATGACAGCGAGCTGGTCTATCATAACGTCAAGGACGAGGTCAGGGAGCAGGGCGTGATCTATACCGATATGGAGAGCGCTTTAACCGGTGAATATGAGGAGATGGTGAAGGAGCATTTTATGAAGCTCGTTCCGCCGACGGACCATAAGTTCGCGGCCCTTCACGGGGCGGTCTGGTCGGGAGGCTCCTTTGTCTATGTACCGCCGGGAGTTAAGGTCGAGATCCCGCTGCAGTCGTATTTCCGGCTGAATGCCGCGGGGGCCGGACAGTTTGAGCATACCCTGATTATCGTTTCGGAGGGGGCGGACCTGCATTTTATCGAAGGCTGTTCCGCGCCGAAGTACAATGTAGCGAATCTCCATGCCGGCTGTGTCGAGCTGTATGTCGGAAAAAACGCGAAGCTGCGGTATTCGACCATCGAAAACTGGTCGAAGAATATGTATAATCTGAATACCAAGCGGGCGATCTGTGAGGAGGGGGGCGTTATCGAGTGGGTCTCCGGTTCCTTTGGCTCCCATATTTCCTACCTCTATCCCTCAAGTGTTTTGAAGGGGGATAATTCCCATGCGGAATTTACGGGGATCACCTTTGCCGGAAACGGACAGAATCTCGATACCGGCGCGAAAATGATCCATATCGGGAAGAAGACCTCTTCCTTTATCAATACAAAGTCCATTTCCAAGGCTGGCGGAACCAGTACCTACCGCAGCTCCGTCGTTGTGATGCCGACGGCTGTTGACGCGAAGGCCTCGGTTTCCTGCGCTTCCTTGATGCTTGACGATATCTCTCGCTCGGATACGATCCCAGCTATGGATATCCGGACGGACAAGGCGGATATCGGACACGAGGCAAAGATCGGGCGAATCAGCGACGACGCGGTGTTCTATCTGATGAGTCGGGGAATCTCCGAGGAGGATGCCAAGGCGATGATCGTCAGCGGCTTTGCGGATCCGGTTTCGAAGGAGCTGCCGCTGGAATACGCAGTGGAAATGAATAATCTGATCCAGCTTGAAATGAAAGGAGCGATTGGCTGATGGGAGCTTCGGGAGAAAAGGAATTAAATCTGAGAGTGAACCGTCTGCCGTCGATTACCTGGAACAAGCTTCAGATCAATGACGCAGAGGTCCGGCAGACGATCGATTTAAACGGCAGAGGAGAGTGTATCATTCACAATATCCCCGCAGGTGTTATTATCGGGAGCGAGAACTGCGACAGCTGCAGTCTGGGGGAGGATAAGAGACCTTTCTTACCGGTTCGCGCGGGTTTGCCAAAAGAAAAAGAAGGAAATTCAGATCCGGCAGGCAAATCGGATACGGCTTCTGTAGAGGGCCGAAAGGTGTTGGATACGAATTCTGTGATCCTCAGAACCGGGATGGGAGAGGCGGCTGAAAAATTTTTTGATGAGAATTGCAATGAAGCGCTTTCCATCCGCGCGATCTGCGGAGCAGGCGGGGACAAGCCTCTGAAGCTGAACTACAAGCTGGGAGACGGAGACGGCTATGTCGTAAGGCAGAAGCTGATCGCTGAGGAAGGCAGTACCCTGACCGTTATCATGGATTACTCGGCAGATAAGGAAAATACGGGCTTTTTCGGGGTCCAGACTCTGGCCTTTGCGAAAAAGAATTCGACGATCAATATTATAAAGATCCAGCTGTTAGGGCAGGGCTTTACGCATTTTGAGGATATCGGCGGGTTTGCGCAGGAGAACGCGAAAATCAATGTGATCCAGATGATACTTGGCTCGGGAAAGAGCTATGTCGGCATGAATGTCGAGCTTGCGGGTTATAAAAGCGCCTTTGAGGGAAATGTCGGCTATCTCTGTCTGGGGGATCAGAAGTTAGATATGAATTATTACATCGGTCATTCCGGAAGGCGTTCGACCAGCTCTCTTCGGGTAGAGGGGGCGCTTTCGGATAACGGGGCGAAGGTTTTCCGCGGGACGATTGACTTAAAGCACGGAGCGAAGGGCGCGAAAGGTCAGGAGCAGGAGGGAACGCTGCTTTTGTCGGAGAACGTGAGGAATAAGACGCTTCCGGTCATCCTCTGCGATGAGGACGATGTCGAGGGAGAGCACGGAGCGACTATCGGGCGGCTTTCGGCGGATATGCTGTTTTATATGCAGACCAGGGGGATCAGCGAGAAGGAGGCGGAGCTTCTTATGACGAAGGCAAAGCTCAATACCGTCCGGAACCTGATTAAGGACGAGCATTCCATCGGAAAGATCCAGCATTATATGGAGTCGGTGTTTTAAACCTGTCAGTGAATGTGCGGCAGATGCGGTTGTTAATAAAGGAGCCTGACGTTTTCTGAGGTTAAAAGGCGAGGAGTCAAATTATGGATGGGAGAGAATACAGAGCGGATTTTCCTCTGCTTGCAAATAATCAGTTTGTTTATCTGGACAGCGCGGCGACGGCTCAGCGGGCGGCCTCCGTTATACAGGCGGAGAAGGAGTTTTATGAAAATATGAACGCAAACCCCTTACGGGGGCTTTATGAGCTGTCGATCCGGGCGACGGAAGGCTACGAGGAGGCAAGGAAAGCTGCGGCAGGGCTGATCGGCGCGAAGCCCACGGAGACGGTTTTTGTCAGGAATACTACCGAGGCGCTGAATTTAGTGGCCTACAGCTACGGCCTTACATATATCAACGAGGGCGATGAAATAATAACATCTGTTATGGAACATCATTCCAATATGCTTCCCTGGCGGATGGTTGCTGAGAAAACAGGGGCGGTCCTGAAATACCTTGAACCGAAGGAGGACGGAACGCTTACGGAGGAAGAGCTGACCTCGAAGATTACGGAAAAGACAAGGCTTGTCGCTATCGGGCAGGTCAGTAATGTCTTAGGATGCGAGAATCCGGTCAGGCAGATCACAGAGCTTGCGCATCAGGCAGGGGCAGTGGTCGTTGTAGACGCGGCGCAGTCTGTCCCGCATATTAAGGTCGATGTAAAGGAGCTTGGAGTCGATTTTCTGGCCTATTCCGGGCATAAGCTGATGGGTCCCTTCGGGATCGGCGTGCTTTACGGGCGAGAAGAGCTTTTAGATCAGATGCCGCCGTTTCTTCGGGGCGGGGAGATGATCGAAACTGTGACGCTTGAAGGACAGACCTGGGCGGAGCTTCCCCACAAGTTCGAAGCGGGAACCGTGAACGCGGCGGGGGCCTGGGGACTGAAGGCAGCAATCGAGTACTTGCAGAGCGCAGGCTATGAGACTATCGGAAGGATCGAGGATGAGCTGACGACGCTTCTGATGAAGGGGATGAGGGAGCTTCCGTATGTCCGGATCCAGGGCTCGGAGGATCCCCTGAAGCATCACGGGATTGTTTCGTTTACGATCGACGGGGTGCATCCGCATGATATTTCGAGTATTTTAGACGGTTATGGGGTAAATATCCGGGCGGGGCATCACTGCGCGGAGCCGTTGATGCGGTATCTGGGGGTCGGATCGACGGCCAGAGCGAGCTTGTATTTATATAATACGAGGGAAGATATAGAGGCTTTGCTGGAGAAACTGCCGGAGATAAGGAAGATTCTTGGGTTTTAAGCTTTACAGAAAATAATTACTATACTCGCGAACGCAATTAATTGCCGTTTTTGATAAAGTAAATGTACTGAAATTGCGTTTGCGAGTCTGGTTGATCGGCAACGAAAAGTGTTAACCAGTATAATTTGTGGTTTTCGAAGAACCAAGGCAATGATCGGTCATTGTTATTAATGATTATATACAATCCTCAGCAGCCCAATTAATGGGACATATGTGCTGATATTATGGGCATATCAGAAAGCAAGGAGGTTATGCACCATGAATGAATATACCGATCCCAGAGGCAATACTTACAGTTTATTTGAGTTTTATGCGCGCTTTGATTCCAACGAAGCCTGCGAGC
>JAFSXN010000015.1 GCA_017444015.1 Lachnospiraceae bacterium
ATTCACAGCCTTTTGGGCTGTGATAGTAACGGGTTTTGCCATTAAAAATCGCCTTCGGCGATGGGCAAAACCCATCTCAAGCCATAAGTTGTGGCCCGTAATCGCGCAGCAAGTGCGCGATTCGGCTGTGAATAGTAACGACAAAACTCATAGGTATCGTAAACAAATCAAATGATATCATATAATAATTAACAGGAGAAAAAGAAAATGGAAGAGAAATTAAGAGTAGGGATCTTGGGAGCAACAGGCATGGTCGGGCAGCGTTTCATCGCTTTGCTTGCGAATCATCCATGGTTTGAGGTTGTAAAGACCGCGGCCTCCAGGCGCAGCAGCGGAATGAGCTACCGGGAAGCGGTAGAAGGACGGTGGAAGATGGATACGCCGATCCCCGAAAAGGTCGCGGATCTGATCGTAGAGGATGTCCAGGACGTTGCAGGGATCGCAAAGGATGTGGATTTTGTATTCAGCGCCGTGGATATGACCAAGGATGAGATCCGTTCGATCGAGGAGGCCTACGCAAAGACCGAAACGCCGGTGGTATCCAATAACTCGGCTCATCGCTGGACTCCGGATGTACCGATGATCATCCCGGAGATCAACCCGGAGCATACGGATATCATCGGGGTCCAGAAAAAGCGCCTGGGTACGGTAAGAGGCTTCGTAGCCGTAAAGCCGAATTGCTCGATCCAGAGCTATACGCCGGTGCTTGCCGCATGGAAGGAATTTGAGCCGACCGAGGTCATCGCTACGACCTATCAGGCGATCTCCGGAGCGGGAAAAACCTTTAAGGACTGGCCGGAAATGAACGGAAACATCATTCCCTACATCAGCGGAGAAGAGGAAAAGAGTGAACAGGAGCCTCTTAAGATCTTCGGGCATATCGAAAACGGAGAGATCGTAAAGGCTATAAGCCCCATCATCTCTACCCAGTGTATCCGTGTTCCCGTGCTTTACGGGCATACCGCCGCGGTGTTTGTCCGGTTTAAGAAAAAGCCGGAAAAGGAGGCGCTGATTGAGGCGATGGAGAGGTTTTCCGGTGTTCCGCAGGAGCTTAAGCTGCCAAGCGCTCCGAAGCAGTTTATCCGGTATCTGACCGAGGATAACAGGCCTCAGGTGTCTCTGGATGTGGACTATGAGAACGGCATGGGCGTTACCATCGGCAGGCTCCGTGAGGATACGGTGTATGATTATAAGTTTGTGGGGCTTTCCCACAATACGATCAGAGGAGCGGCCGGCGGCGGTGTGCTCCTTGCGGAGCTGCTCAAGGCGAAGGGCTATATCACGAAAAAGGACTGATCGATGGAAGCTATGCTGGATGCGGGAAAGGAACAGCCCGGGCAAACCTTTGAGCGTCTGAAATATCAGAACGATCTTCTGAGCGCCATGAACGAAAGGCTCGTGGACAGTGACCGGATGTATAAGATGATCGCTAAATCCACCGGGGACCTTTATTATTACCGGAATTTCAGGCATAATATCACAGAGCTGATCGGGCCATGGGAAGAGCTTCTTAACAGGAGGCCGGATCCCCGTTCGTTCCGCTTTGAGGAGATCTTTGAGCTCCTTTATAAGGGGGAGCCCGAACTGTTTTCTGAGCGCATCCTGAATATGGAACGCTCGGGGGAGGAGCGGGCCTCTCTGCTTCTTCGGTTTTTAAAGAATAATACAAAATATCTTTGTACAGGTACGGTCTATTATGACGAAAAAGGAGAGCCGACCGATAAGCTGATTGGCTTTCGATGTATCGGATAGTGCCGGAAAGGAAGCTATGATCCAGGAAAGAAGCGTAGAGTACGAATATCTGCGCGACTTTTACAACAGAGAGGAGAACCAGATCCTTGTTCTCTACGGAAATCGGTATAACGGGGCGAAGGAGTTTGTCCGCGATTTTCTGGAGGGGCTGGATCATTTCTACTATCTGGCCAGACAATGCTCCGCACAAGAGCAGGTCAACCAGTGGAAGGGGGAGCTGAAGGAGGAGTTGCCGAAGGGCACTGTCCTCGGGGATGATCTGGAGGGACTGCTTTCGGCGATGCTGAATCAGAAGTGCGTCAAGCGAGTCATCGTGATCGACGAGTTTCAGAACATCGTCCGTTCCAATCCGGATTTTATCGAAACCCTGCTTCGGATAGCCGCAGACAAATGGAATAATCAGCCGGTGCTTTTCCTCCTTGTTTCGGAGAATTCCTTCTGGGTGGAGAATCAGATGGTGGAGAAGCTCGGAAGCTCCGCCTACGATATCGCCGGACTTCTAAAACTGAATGAGCTGAAGTTTCTGGAGATCGTCCGGCATTTTAAAAATTATGAGCTGACGGACTGTGTCGAGGCGTATTCGATTCTTGGCGGTTTCAAGGAGTTCTGGGAGGAGTTTTCGGATGAAAAGACGATCCCCGAGAACGTCTGCGATTCCATTTTAAAAAAAGGGACGCTGCTTTATGAGCATGGCCTGAATATCTATCCGGAGGAGCTTCGGGAGCCGGCAGTCTATAATACGCTCCTTTCCGCCCTTTCCTCGGGGAGAGAAAAACTCAACGATATTTATAAGTATACCGGCTTTTCCAGAGCAAAGATCAGCGTTTATCTGAAAAATCTGATCGCGCAGGGGATCGTACGGAAGGTAAACTCCTATGATACGGCGTGCAGAGAGAATGCGCAGAAGGGGATCTATCGGATCTCGGATCCGTTTACGGAGTTCTGGTTCAAATTTGTTTTTCCCCATCTTTCAAGGCTTGGGGATCTTTCTTCGGAGGCGTTCTATCAGAAATATATCGCGCCGGAGCTTTTGAAATATACGGCGCGTTACTTTATCGAGGTCTGTTCGGAGTACCTGGAGCTGATGAACCGGATGGGGCGGCTGTCGTTTCGGTATACAAAGAAGGGCAGCTGGATCGGAAAGGTCGGAAATATTGATATCATCGCTCAGGATGAGGAGGGGCAGACTCTGGTTGCCATGTGCAGCTATGAAAAGGAACAGATGAGCTATGAGGACTACGAGTGGTTTATGTTCTGCGTAAAACAGGCAAAGCTTACGGTCAATGACTATTTTCTGTTTTCCGCGGGGACGTTTGATGAGCAGATCATCGAGGAGGCGGCGGCCAACGAAAATATCTATCTGATCGACGCTTTAAAGCTCTGATCGTATTCTTGAAAAAAGCTCTTTAACGTGATAAAGTGTAACTATTCAGAACCAAGCGGATTTATTTATACTGGTTAACGATTTTCGTTGCCGATCAACCGGACTCGCAAACGCAATTCCAGTACGTTTACTTTATCACAAACGGCAATTAATTGCGTTCGCGAGTATAAAAATGAGTGCCGAATGCTCGCATTCAGAACATCATTTTTAAATAAATCCATTTGGCGAGAAGCCAACAACGAGGAAAAACAAAGGTTTTTCCGAGTCCTGGTTCTGAATAGTTACCATAAAATATAAAACGCAAGGAGGTATATTATGAAAAAATTAACTGTTTTGCTGCTTTCCGTTTTTACGGCGACGGCTTTGTTCGGCTGCGCAGGGGCAGCGGCGCCTCAGGGCAGCGCTTCTTCGGAGACTGCTTCGGAAACGGAGACTTCAGGCGATAACGCAGGCGGAACGCTTGTTATGGCGACCAACGCGGAATTTCCGCCCTATGAGTTCTATGACGGGGATGCCATCGTAGGGATCGACGTAGAGATCATGCAGGCTATCGCTGAGGATCTAGGGATGACGCTTCAGATCGAGGATATGGCCTTTGATTCCGTTATCACCTCCGTCCAGACTGGGAAAGCGGATATTGGCGCGGCAGGACTTACGGTAACCGAGGACAGACTGGCGAACGTCAATTTCTCTGACGCTTACGCGGAGAGCGCTCAGATGATCATCGTCAAGGAGGGCAGCGAGGTAGCCAGTCCCGATGATCTGGTCGGAAAGACGGTCGGTGTTCAGCTTGGTACGACCGGCGATATCTATGCCGAGGATATCGAGGACGCTACGGTAGAGCGCTACAACAAGGGAATGGAAGCTGTCCAGGCGCTTTCCCAGGGCAAGATCGACGCGGTCATCATCGACAGAGAGCCGGCCAAGGTCTTTGTTTCCCAGAACGAGGGAATCAAGATGCTGGATGAGGAGTTTACGGTAGAGGAATACGCGATCGCCATCGCCAAAGATAACGAAGAGCTTTTAAACAAGGTCAACGATTCGATCGCTTCCTTAAAGAGCTCCGGAAAGCTGCAGGAGATCGCTGAAAAATATATCAATGCGGAATAAGGATCAGAGATGAATTCTTTTGCAGAATCCTTTTATCAGAATTTTATAGAAAAGGACAGATACAAGTATATCCTGGACGGCGTGAAGAATACGCTTATCATGACCTTTCTCGCCGTCCTGATCGGTATACTGATCGGCTTTATCATAGCGGTGATCCGCTCAACCTACGATAATACGAGGAGACTGAAGCTGCTTAACGCTCTGGCGCAGATCTATCTTACCGTGATCCGTGGCACGCCGGTGGTTTTGCAGCTTCTGATCACATATTTTGTCATATTCGCCTCGGTGAATATCTCCAAGATGTTTGTCGCTGTCATCGCCTTCGGGATCAACTCGGGGGCTTATGTCGCTGAGATCATACGAAGCGGCATCAACTCCGTGGATATCGGGCAGTTTGAAGCCGGGCGGTCGTTAGGCTTTTCCTATAATCAGACGATGGTGAATTTCATTCTGCCCCAGGCGCTGAAAAATGTCTTGCCGGCCCTGGGCAATGAGTTTATCGTGCTTTTAAAGGAAACGTCGGTAGCCGGGTATATCGCCATGCAGGATCTGACCAAGGGAGCTGATATCATTCGAAGTCAGACTTATTCTGCCTTTATGCCCCTTTTAATGGCGGCTGCGATCTATCTGATCTTAGTCATTATCTTCGATTATCTGGTAAAGCGGCTGGAGAGGAGGTTGAGAAACAGTGACCACTAAGAATGAGACCCCTCTGATCCAGGTTTCCCATCTTCAGAAATCCTTTGAGGATCTGAAGGCTTTAAAGGATATTTCCGTTGATTTCTATCAGGGGGATGTGGCGTTTATCGTAGGTCCTTCCGGGTCCGGAAAAAGTACCTTTCTTCGCTGCCTGAACCGTTTAGAGGAGCCGACCGGGGGTTCTATCCTCTTTGAAGGAACGGATATCTGCGCGAAGGACTGCGATATCGACAGGCACCGCCAGAAAATGGGTATGGTCTTTCAGCAGTTCAATCTGTTCCCGCATCTGACCGTGATGCGGAATCTGACCATCGGGCCGATGAAGCTGCAGAACGTGTCCAAGGAGGAGGCGGAGAGCCGGGCGCAGGCTCTGCTTGAGCGGGTAGGCCTCGGGGACCGTGGCGATACCTATCCGAACAAGCTGTCTGGCGGGCAGAAGCAGAGGATCGCGATCTGCCGCTCCCTCTGTATGAATCCGGATGTCATGCTCTTTGACGAGCCGACCTCTGCCCTGGATCCGGAAATGGTGGGCGAGGTCTTAAATGTTATGCGTGAGCTTGCAAGAGACCATATGACGATGATCGTTGTGACACACGAAATGGGCTTTGCGAGAGAGGTTGCCAACCGGGTCCTGTTTATGGCGGACGGGGAGATCCTTGAGGAAAATACGCCGGAGGAGTTCTTCGGTGCGCCGAAGAATGAAAGACTTCAGGCATTTTTAGGGAGCGTTCTATGAGTGAGGCTGTTTCCAAAACGGTCTTTATCGCCGAAAAGCCCAGCGTCGCGAAGCAGTTTGCGGAGGCGTTAAAGCTGAAAACAAAGAGCTACGACGGATATCTGGAATCGGAGAATACGATCGTTACCTGGTGCGTCGGGCATCTTATCACCATGAGCTATCCCGATGCCTATGATAAAAAATATAAAAAATGGAGTTTTGCGACCCTGCCGTTTCTGCCGACAGATTATAAATATGAAGTGATCCCTTCGGCAAAGAAGCAGTACCAGATCGTCAAAAAGCTGTTAACGAGGCCGGACGTGGCGACGATCTACGTCTGTACCGACTCCGGACGGGAGGGCGAATATATCTACCGTCTGGTGGATCAGGAGGCCGGTGTCACCGGAAAAACAAAAAAACGGGTATGGATCGATTCCCAGACGGAGGAGGAGATCCGGCGCGGGATCAAAGAAGCGAAGGACCTTTCGGAGTACGATGCTTTAGCGGATGCGGCGTATCTTCGGGCAAAGGAGGATTATCTGATGGGGATCAATTTCTCCCGCGCCCTGAGTCTGAAATACGGAGACGCGATCGCGGACTTTTTACATATGAAATTCGCTGTCGTTTCCGTAGGAAGGGTCATGACCTGTGTGCTGGGAATGGTGGTGAGAAGGGAACGGGAGATCCGGGAGTTTGTTAAGACGCCGTTCTACCGGCTGATCGCGGCAACGATCCTCTCCGGAGATGGGAACGATCCGGAGTCCCAGGGCAGCTTTCCCGCGGAATTTAAGGCGGTGGAGGGCTCCGCTTACTATCTGTCTCCAAAGCTCTATAAGGAAAACGGCTTTAAGGAGCGGGAGGATGCAAAGAAGCTGATCGAGGAGCTGCTAAACCGCTCGCGGAAAAAGGCTGTCGTGGATTCCATCGAGCGGAAAAAGGAAAAGAAAAATCCGCCGCTCTTATATAATCTGGCGGAGCTTCAGAATCAGTGCAGCAAGCTGTTTAAGATCTCTCCCGAGGAAACCTTGCGGATCGTTCAGGAGCTGTATGAGAGGAAGTTAGTCACCTACCCCCGTACGGACGCGAGAGTGCTTTCGACGGCGATCGCAAAGGAGATCCAGAAAAATATCGGAGGGCTTAAGGCCTACCCGATCCTTTCAGAGACCGCCGAGGGAATACTTTCCACAGGGTCTTTTCAGGGTATCGCGAAAACCCGCTATGTAGACGATAAGAAGATCACGGATCACTACGCGATCATCCCTACGGGGCAGGGACTGTCCGGGCTGTCAAAGCTGCCTGAGCTTTCGCAGAAGGTCTATGAGGTGATCGCAAGGCGGTTTCTTGGAATCTTTTTGGAGCCTGCCGAATATTTAAAAACAAGCGTTATTTTAAATATCGGCGGAGAGAAATTCTTTGCCAATTTCAAGCTGCTTGCAAAGGAAGGCTTCCTTTCCATATGGAATTATTCCTTTATAAAAAAGAAGGAAGATAATAAAGAAGAGGCCGCAAAGGACGAAAATAAGGAGCAGGAGGGTGAAGAAGCAGAGGAGATCTCCTGTGACGAAGGATTTCTTGAAAGGCTTAAGGCATTAAAGAAAGGAACTGTATTGCAGGTTTCTTCCATAGATATCAAGGAGGGAGAGACGACCCCGCCCAAGAGATATACCTCCGGTTCCATGATCCTTGCGATGGAAAACGCGGGGCAGCTCATTGAGGATGAGGAGCTCAGAGCTCAGATCAAGGGCAGCGGGATCGGAACCAGCGCTACGAGAGCGGGAATCCTGGAAAAGCTCTTTAAAAACGGCTATCTGAGGCTAAATCAAAAGACGCAGATGATAACGCCGGAGCTTTTGGGGGAGATGATCTATGATATTGTGGCCGCCTCCATCAAGCCCATGCTCGATCCGAAGCTGACTGCCAGCTGGGAGAAGGGTCTGACCCAGGTGGCCGGGGGCGAGATCAGCGCTGACGTGTATATGGAGAAGCTGAATGATTATGTCGCAAGGCGGACGAACTCGGTACGGGCCCTGAATAATCAGGCGGGGCTTCGGAATATGTTTCAGAGGGCGGCATCAAATTACACGGAACAGCAAAAAAAATAATATTCTATTAAAATAAGAAGGGGCAGGGAGTATGGAACAGTGCAGAATCGAAAATCTGTTTGATCTGAAGGAAACGATCACAAGCGAACTATTTGAAGGGCATACCTATCCATGGGAGGTCCTTCCTCTGATCGGAGATTTTATAAGACGTCTCGGCGAGACCTTATCGCAGGAAGAATATGAAAAGCGGGGAGAGGATATCTGGGTCGCAAGATCCGCGGTGATCTTTGATACGGCTTATATCGCGGGACCCGCCATTATCGGGAAAGAGGCTCAGGTCAGGCAGGGCGCCTTTATCCGGGGAAATGCCATCGTCGGAGAGGGCACCGTCGTAGGAAATTCTACGGAGCTGAAAAAT
Organism: Lachnospiraceae bacterium; assembly: GCA_017444015.1. GTDB lineage: Bacteria > Bacillota > Clostridia > Lachnospirales > Lachnospiraceae > UBA2868. The sequence goes on from JAFSXN010000015.1 coordinate 8,121, forward strand.
GCGATCCTGTTCAATAAGGTCCAGGTCCCGCATTTCAACTATATCGGGGATTCAATCCTTGGATACAGAGCCCATACCGGTGCCGGGGTGATCGCCTCCAATGTCAAGCTCGACAAAAAGCCGGTGGTCGTAAAGGACGGGAAGGAGCAGATCGATACCGGCCTGAAAAAGTTCGGAGCTATGCTCGGAGATTTCGCGGAGATCGGCTGTAATTCCGTCTTAAATCCCGGGACCGTTGTCGGACGGAATTCCATCGTGTATACATTAAGCAGTGTCCGGGGCGTGATCCCTGCGGACTCGATCTACAAAAACGCCGCGGAAATCCGGGAAAGAGAGCAGCGGTAAAGCTGAAAGCAGGCCTTTTCGCGCTTCGCCTTAAGCAATCAGGGGCAGTTTGAATTTGTAACATTCTGTTAAAAAAAAATTAAAATTTTGGATACATAAAAAAACAAAAAAATTGTAACAAATTTATAAAGAGATGGTATAATACTTTGTATAATATATCTAATGAGCACCTGTCTTTCAAGGTGCCATCAGATAATGAGTAAATCGCATCTTTTCAGCGATTTACGAGTCTATGTTAATTTTTTGATAATATACAACTGTTCAGTATCTTCTTAATGGTTGGGGGGAGAGCAGTTGTTATATTATAAATTTTTAAGAAAAGGAAGGTATTATTTATGGCAGACGAAAACAAGTCACCAAACAACTCGGGCGCGAAAAAAAATCTCCCGAATCTTCTTGACCACAAGGACATGACTGATTATGAGCGTTCTTCCTATGAGGAACAGCTTTTAAACAGTCTGAGCAATGATGATGCCAAAATAATGGCTTCACTCCTTATGGACATCCGTGACAAGAACGACAAGGCTTTGAAGAATGCCCAGAAGCAGTCGAAGTTCTCTCTTGGAACCTCCATCTTCTGCGCGCTGATCGTTCTGGTTCTGGCGATCGCGGTATTCTCGATCGTTCCGAGGATCACGAGCCTTGTAGCGGACGTTCAGGGTGTAGTAGCACAGGTCAACGGTCTGATCGGCGACGTAAGCGGCCAGATCGACGGCATTGTTGGTACTCTGAATGACACCATCGGTGAAGTTACCGGACAGCTCGACAACATCATGGGCCAGGTAGACGGAATCGTAGGTCAGGCAGACGGTATTGTAGCACAGGTGAATACGGTGGTCGGCGAGGCTGAGACTGTTATCAAGAACGCTCAGGATATCACGAATGATATCGCGGCGGCTGATATCGCAGGCATCGCAAACAACGTAGAATCCATTACGAAGCAGGTTTCCGAAGCGAACGTAACAGAGCTTGTTGACAATACAAGCGCTTTGATCGATCAGATCTCCGCAGCGGATATCCAGGGCGTAGTAAACAACGTGAACGGCCTTGTAGACAATGCTAACGCAACCATCGCTATGGTGAACGGCCTTGGCCTTGACAAGTTAGTTGCTAACGTAAACAGCACGCTCGACTATGTAATGAACCTCGGACTTGAGGGACTCGTAGCACAGGCGACCGACGTACTTGCTAACGTTAACAGCCAGGTAATGGGTCTGGTAGCTCAGGTTAACGACGTTCTCGCGGATGTAGACGCTGTTCTGAATCAGGTACTGAACGCGAAGCTCGATGAGCTTGTAAACGCTGTTAATACCATCAGCCAGCAGATCGCGAACGCGAAGATCGACGAGCTGATCAATTCGATCAACGCTCTGGTTGGCCAGATCGCATCCTCTGATCTCACAGGTGTTGTAAACAATACCAGCAGCCTGGTAGGTCAGCTGACAACGCTGGATTACAATTCGGTATTCGCAAGCGTTGACGGAATCGCTAAGGATGTTAATGCTGTATCGAGCGAAGTAGCGGCTATGAACCTGAAGGGCATTACGGATGACGTAAATACCATTACGAATCAGGTAGCAAGCAGCGACATCGACAGACTGATCGGCAACGCGGTAGCTGTTACGAACGAGGTAGCAGACATTGATATCACAGGCATCGTTGACGGTGTAAACGGAACCGTTGATACAGTCAGCGGAATCGCAACTGAGGTAGCGGCCGTAGATATCGAAGGTATCGCGAAGGATGTTAATACGTTAGTAGACAACGGAAATGAAGCGGTTGAGACACTTGTTACTACCGGAACCGAAGCGTTAGACGCTGTTGTTGAAGCCGGTACGAGCGCAGTAAACGATCTCTCCGTCTCCGGTGACGCAGCTGTTAAGTCTCTGACCGAGACAGGAAGCGAGAGCATTGAAGGTCTTGTGAAGTCCAGCACTTCGGCATTGTCCGAGGCAATCTCTCAGATCGTTGAGAGCTTTGTTGAGACTATGGACAACATCAACAAGTCCGTTGACTCAGCAGTAGAATCTGCTGTATCCAACGTACAGAACGTAGATGTAAACGCTTCTCTTGAGCAGTCGTTAGACGCGCTGTTAAACGCGTTAGGACAGTAAAACTTCAAAAAAATGTTTGGTGACACAACAAAAGAATCAAAGTGAGGATAGTTGTTTATGTTAGGTGCTGATGCAATGGCAAAATGTTTGGAAACCGAGGGTGTCAAGGCCGTTTTCGGTTACCCCGGAGTCGCGATTTGTCCATTCTTCAACAGTATGCTATCCGTAAACATCAGAAGGATCCTTGTAAGAACCGAGCAGAATGCCGCCCATGCGGCAAGCGGTTACGCAAGAATTACTGGAGGTGTCGGGGTCTGCGTTGCGACGTCAGGCCCCGGCGCCACCAATCTGATCACCGGTATCGCTACAGCCTACGCAGACTCAATACCGCTTGTCTGTATTACCGGGCAGGTGGATTCCTCGCTTCTTGGTTCTGATGTCTTCCAGGAAGCCGATATTACCGGCGCGGCGGAGTCCTTTGTAAAGTACAGCTATCTGGTACGGAACGCTGAGGATATCCCCCGGATCTTTAAGGAAGCCTTCCATATCGCATCGACCGGGCGCAAGGGTCCTGTCCTGATTGATGTTCCGATCGATGTTCAGAATTCAACCATTACAAAATTTAAATATCCAGAAGAAGTTAATCTGCGTACATATAAGCCAACGGTCAAGGGTCACGCCGTTCAGGTAGGGAAGGTGATCAAAGCGCTTTCCAAGGCTGAAAAACCTGTGATCTGCGCCGGAGGCGGTGTTATTTTAAGCGGAGCTGAAACAGAGCTCCGTAATTTTTCCCACAAGCACAACATTCCGGTAGTTTCCACGATGATGGGGATCTCGGCTATGTCGACAGAGGATCCCCTTTATTTCGGCATGGTCGGGAATAACGGCAAGCCCTATGCCAACCGGGCGATGAACGAGGCGGATCTGATCATGATGATCGGCGCGAGAGTTGCGGACCGCGCGATTTCTCAGCCGGATCTCGTAACCGCCAATTCCGTTCTCGTGCATATTGACGTAGATCCCGCGGAAATCGGGAAAAACGTAGGTCCCTCCATTCCGATCGTCGGGGATATCAAGGCGATCTTTGAGGATTTAGCTACCTATACTTTAAATGTCGACTATTCGGACTGGGTATCGGCCCTAAATGAGTATAAAAAACAGCTTCCTCCGAGGAAGAAGCCGAGACCGGAGTATGTGGATCCCGCGGAGTTTATCCGGATCCTTTCGGAGAAGCTTGATGAGGATGCGGTTTATGTGGCCGATGTCGGGCAGAATCAGATGTGGTCCTGTGGGTATCATATCGTAAAGCACGGGCGCTTTCTGACCTCAGGCGGGATGGGTACCATGGGCTATTCGATCCCGGCAGCGATCGGAGTCCGGGCGGCGGATCCGAAACGTCAGATCGTAGCGGTCTGCGGAGACGGCTCGTTTCAGATGTCGATGATGGAGCTTGCTACGATGCAGCAGCATAAGCTCCCGATCAAGATCATCATCTTACGAAACGGCTATCTGGGACTTGTCCGGGAGTATCAGTATAATACCTATAAGGCAAATTATTCGGTCGTGGATCTGACCGGGAGTCCTGATTTTTCAAAGCTGGCTTCTGCCTATGATATTCCCTGCGTAAGAGCGGAGAATATGGAGGGGATCGAGGGGCTGATCGAGGATTTCTTAGGGATCGACGGACCCGCGATCATGGATGTGAATATTGATCCGTTAGATATGGTAAAGTAAGAATTACCATGTAATGGATTTCAGATAGATGTAAGGATAACAGACTGCGAATGAAAAGGATTTATTCTGTTTTAGTAGAAAATCGCTCCGGCGTACTTGCCAAGGTAGCCGGGCTTTTTGCGAGAAGATGCTTTAATATTGACTCTCTTGCGGTGGGGGAGACCTTTGACCGGGATGTCAGCTGTATTACCATCGTTTCCTCGGGAGATAAGGGGACGCTTGAGCAGATCGAAAAGCAGCTGAACAAGAAGATCGACGTCATAAAGATCAAGACTTTCTCGGAGGCGGAGAGTTTAAGCCGCGAGCTGCTGCTTGTCAAGGTGAAATACAACAAGCATAACCGCAGGGATCTGTTCGAGATCTGTAATATTCTCGGCACAAGGATCGTCGATACCTCAAAGTCGTTAATGACGATCCAGATGTGCGATACGCCGGAGCAGACCGAGAGCTTGTTACAGATGTTAGCGGCTGCTTCGATCAGTGTCGTCGAAGTGGCAAGGACAGGAACCTTGGCGTTACAGAAATGTATTATGAGTGAGAAATAGGCTCTTTCCCGGCACTGGACAAAGGTTATACTCGCGAACGCAATTAATTGCCGTTTCTGATAACGCAAACGTACTGAAATTGCGTTTGCGAGTCCGATTAATCGGCACCGAAAAGCGTTAACCAGTATAGGTTACTGATTTAGTCCGGGCCTGGTTGTGGATTTGGTTTACATAATATTGAAAAGAGGAGCGGAATGCAGAAAAAAGCGTTTCAGTTATTGGTTGAAAATAATTCCGGTGTTTTAAGCCGAATCTCCGGGCTGTTCAGCAGGAGAGGCTACAATATCGAGAGCATTACGGCGGGCAGTACCTCCAATCCCGGGATCACAAGAATCACGATCGTCGCTACGGGGGAGCCGGATATTTTAGAGCAGATCGAGAAGCAGGTGGCAAAACTGGTAGATGTACTTTCCATCGTAGAACTTCGGGGCGAGGAGTCGGTTTACAGAGAGCTTCTCATGATCAAGATCCGGGTACTGCCGGAGCAGAGAGCGGCTGTCGTAGCGCTGACCGAGACCGATGTTTTCCGGGCGAATATCATTGATGTCGGACCGGATTCCATGATCATCGAGCTGACCGGGACGCAGAATAAGGTGGATGATTTCATCGCTCTCGTGGACTGCTATGAGATCCTTGAGATCGCGCGGACCGGGATCGCGGGACTGACCAGAGGAACCGATAAGATTGTCCGGGTGGAATCGAAGCAGTTTTAATCTTTTTCTGTTATTGACAGTAGGACCCCCTGTATTCTGATAGGAGGGGCGGTCTGTATATAGTCATTTATAATTTATTCAACAGGAGGATGTAACAAATGGCAAAGATCTATTATCAGGAGGATTGTAATTTATCCATGCTCGACGGCAAGACCATCGCTGTCATCGGCTACGGCAGTCAGGGACACGCGCATGCCCTGAACGCGAAGGAGTCCGGCTGCAACGTCATCATCGGACTCTACGAGGGCTCGAAGTCATGGGACAAGGCTGTAAAGCAGGGCTTTGAGGTCTATACGACGGCCGAGGCAGCAAAGAAAGCGGATATCATTATGATCCTGATAAACGACGAGAAGCAGGCGGATATGTATAAAAAGGATATCGAGCCGAACCTTGAGGCGGGAAATATGCTGATGTTCGCCCATGGCTTCAATATCCATTTCGGCTGTATCACACCGCCGAAGGATGTTGACGTTACCATGATCGCCCCCAAGGGACCCGGACATACGGTTCGTTCCGAATATCAGGAGGGGAAGGGCGTGCCCTGCCTGGTAGCGGTAGAGCAGGATGCCACCGGTAAGGCTCTGGATATTGCGCTTGCTTACGCGCTTGCGATCGGCGGAGCCAGAGCAGGCGTTTTAGAGACGACCTTTCGAACAGAAACGGAAACCGATCTGTTTGGTGAACAGGCGGTTCTCTGCGGCGGTGTCTGCGCTTTGATGCAGGCTGGCTTTGAGACGCTGGTAGAAGCGGGGTATGACGAGAGAAACGCTTACTTTGAGTGTATCCATGAGATGAAGCTGATCGTTGATCTGATCTATCAGTCGGGCTTTGCCGGAATGCGTTATTCGATCTCCAATACGGCGGAATACGGCGACTATATTACCGGTCCCAAGATCATTACCGAGGATACCAAGAAGGCTATGAAGCAGATCCTTGCGGATATCCAGGACGGCAGCTTTGCGAAGCAGTTTCTTCTTGATATGTCCCCCGCAGGCCGTCAGGTCCACTTCCGCGCTATGCGAAACAAGGCAGCGGAACATCCTTCGGAGAAGGTAGGAGAGGAGATCCGTAAACTCTACAGCTGGAATAATGAGGATGAGAAGCTTATAAATAACTAAGAAAATATTAAAGTATTTTTCCGAGTCGAAAGGCGGCCTGTTGCTTTGCAACGGGTCGTATTTCGTAGAGAAGAAAATATTGAGCAGGTAATAGCAGGTTATTTTTTTTTAAGATTAATACGCTATGTAAAAGACTTCAAACTGGTGTATAATTATCGTAAACGAGTGAATTCGTTTCCTGTTTTCAAAAAATCAGAAAAGAAGGTTGAAGCATGAATCACGTCATTACAATCAGCAGAGAATTCGGTTCCGGAGGGTCTGAGATCGCTGGAAAGCTGTCAAAGGTCTTAGGCGTTCAATATTATGACAAGGATCTTTTAAAGAGGGCGGCGGAAGAGTCGGGTATGTGTCACGAGATCTTTGAAAATCACGACGAAAAGCCTACCAGCAGCTTTCTTTATAATCTTGTTATGGATACCTATTCGTTCAGCTACGGTTCCTCTCCCTATGTTGAAATGCCGATCAGTCATAAGGTCTTTCTGGCGCAGTTTGAGACGATAAAGAATATCGCGAAGGAAGGGCCCTGTATTATTGTCGGAAGATGCGCGGATTACGCTCTTTCCGAAATGGAGAATGTGATCAATATCTATATTCACGCTACGCTGGAAGCGCGCTGTAAGCGGATCTCCCAAAAGTATCAGCTTTCGGAGGACAAGGCCCGGGATATGATCTTAAAAAAAGATAAGCAGCGCGCCAACTATCATAATTTCTATTCCTCAAAGAAGTGGGGCAAGGCGGATTCCTATGATCTCTGTATCGACAGTCATATCCTCGGGATCGACGGAACGGTTTCCCTGATCGAAGAGTATGTAAAGCGGGTAGAGGCTCAGAAGCAAGGTTGAAATAGAGGCTTAATAATCTGTAAAACATGAAGCACCTGAACAAGTTCTATATTCGAATAGCGGTTCTTGCCATCATCTGCGTCTGTATCTGCATCAGCTTTTATTTCCTGATGAAAAACGGCGCGGAATCTTTGCTTGCCATCAAGGATCACGCCGTAAATACGATGCTTCCTTTTATTTACGGTCTGTCCTTAGCGTATATTTTAAACCCGATCATGGTAGCGACCGAAAACCGCCTGATCATACCGCTGTTTGAGCGGTCTGAACGGTGGAAGGAGAAGAAGAGCCTGATTCGCGGCATTTCCGTTTTCATAACGATCATTATCTTCTTTATTATTATCACCGGTTTGATCGTATTGATCGTTCCGCAGCTCATCGACAGTATCCAGAGTATGATCCTCAGGACTCCCTCCTATGTTTCGAGGTTAAATAATCTGGTTTCGGATCTTCTGAAGAATAATGCGGAATTTGAGGACCTGTTCAATAATTATTCGGAGCAGTTTTCAAGATATCTGAATTCTGAGCTGCTTCCTTCGATACAGTCTATGGTTTCTTCGATCTCCGGGACGATTTTTTCCTCGGTATTCGGGATATTCTATAATCTGTTTAAATTTATTATCGGTATCATTATCTGTATTTATCTGCTGTTTAAGAAGGAAACCTATCTGGCGCAGAGCAAGAAGATCATCTACGCGTTTTTCCCGACCGACCGGGCGAACGATATCATTAATAACGGAAGGTTCGCCAACAGGACCTTCGGCGGCTTTTTGTCCGGAAAATTGTTCGATTCGCTGATCATCGGAATCATCTGTTTTGTATGTACTTCGATTATGAAAATGCCCTATGCGCTTCTGATCAGCTGCTTTATCGGCGTGACCAATGTCATCCCCTTTTTCGGGCCGTTTATCGGGGCGATTCCCTCCGCCATCATTATTTTCATCATCAGCCCGATGAAAGCGCTGATTTTTGTGGCGTTTATTTTTGTTCTCCAGCAGTTTGACGGAAATATCCTGGGACCGAAGATCCTGGGGGATTCCACCGGGCTCCCGAGCTTCTGGGTTATTTTCGCGATCACGCTGTTTGGCGGAATATTCGGCGTTCTCGGAATGTTTATCGGTGTTCCGATTTTCTCGATCATCTATGCGGTATTCAAAGCCTATATCGAATCCAGGCTGAAGAATAAGGAAATGCCTTCGGAAACAGCTTTCTACGTGGATTCCGACTTTTATCCGGAGGGAGAATCCGGGGCGGCTAAGCCGGAGATGAGCGGAGAGCAGTTCCGGCTGAAGGACGGGATCGTCAGTGAAAAGATTTCAAATCCCCGCTATAATAAAGGGAAGCCGATATATGAGACAAACGTGAAAGCAAAAAACGGGAAGAATCCCAGGCCTAAGGAAGTAAAGCAGGCGGTAAAAAAGGAAAATACCGAAGCTAAAGAAGCGAAAGGAGGAAGTCAGGCGTGACGACATCCTTTAGAAAGAAAATAATTTTGACTGTAACAGCCCTTCTGACAGCCGGCTTGTTAGCCGCCTGCGGAGGGGCTTCTTCTGGTATGGAAGATTCGGGAAAGAAAAAAATTGTCGCTACGATCTTTCCCGAATATGACTGGACAAGAAATATCCTGGGGGAGAATCCGGGGGGAGCGGAGTTGACGCTGCTTGTCGATAACGGGGTCGACCTGCACAGTTTCCAGCCGTCCGCCGAGGATATCTTAAAGATCTCTACCTGCGACCTGTTCATCTATGTCGGCGGTGAGTCCGATGAGTGGGTGGAGGATGTCCTGAAGGAAGCGAATAATTCCGATATGATCGTCATTGATCTGATGAATGAGCTGGGAGAGGCTGTACAGGAGGAAGAGGTCGTCGAGGGAATGGAAGCAGACGCAGAGGACGAAGAGGAGACAGAGTATGACGAGCATGTCTGGCTTTCTCTGAAAAACGCTATTCGATTCTGTGAGTCGATCTCGGATGCTCTTTGTAAACTGGATCCTGAAAATCAGGATACCTATCAAAGCAATCTCAAAGCATATTCGGATAAACTGGCTGAGCTTGACAGAGACTATCAGGAAGCAGTCTCAGCGGGAACGACAGATACGATCCTTTTCGGAGATCGATTCCCGTTTCGTTATTTGACAGAGGATTACGGACTGAAGTATTACGCGGCCTTTGCCGGCTGCTCTGCGGAGACGGAGGCCAGCTTTAAGACGATCGCTTTTCTGGCGCAAAAGATTGATGAGCTGTCCTTACCTGCGATCTTTACGATCGACGGTTCCGATCAACGGCTTGCAGCGTCTATTATTCAGATGACCGCTTCCAAAGATCAGGAAATCCTTGTCCTGGATTCGATGCAGTCGATTACGCTGAAAACGACCTCAAATAATACTTCTGATAATACATCAGAAACCTATCTGTCCATTATGGAAAGAAATCTCGAGGTTTTGAAAGAAGGACTAAAACTGTAGAAACCGCAGGTGGAAGAGCCGACAGACAACTATTCGCAAAAGACAGCTTTAACGAATAGATTTACATCCAGCTTCAGCTGATACGCATGCCTGCATATTTAATAGGGGAACCGGGCATTTTCTCCCGGTTCCCCTATTATACTCAAATACTTATACTGGTTAACGTTTTTCATTGCCGATCAATCGGACTCGCAAACGCAATTCCAGTACATTCGCTTTATCATAAGCGGCAACTAATTGCGTTCGCGAGTATAGCTTCGCGTTTGATCCGATTAGATGAGCAGAAACAAAACGCAAACGTCAGAGCAATTTTATCCGAAATATCTCTTCAGAAGTCCGGCGAAGGCCTTGCCATGTCTTGCCTCGTCCCGGCCGATCTCATGGACAATATCATGGATCGCATCGAGATTCAATTCCTTTGCCTTTTTCGCCAGATCCGCACGTCCCTGCGTTGCGCCATATTCGGCATCTGCCCGAAGCTCCAGATTCTTCTTTGTGGAATCCGTAAGGACTTCGCCCAGTAATTCCGCGAAGTGAGCGGCATGTTCAGCCTCTTCCCAGGCGGCCTTTTCATAGAAAGCGCCAACCTCAGGATAGCCTTCTCTGGTAGCTACACGAGCCATCGCCAGATACATCCCTACTTCGCAGCATTCGCCGTTAAACATTTCCCGCAGACCCTTTTTGATCTCTTCCGGAGCGTCGGAAGCCACTCCGAGTACGTGCTCAGCTGCCCAGACCTTTTCGCCCTCCTGCTTATTGAATTTCTCCGCAGGCGCGTTACAGGTAGGACAATTTGCAGGGGGCTCATCCCCCTCATGAACATAACCACATACAGAACATACCCATTTTGCCATAGTTTAAATCTCCTTTATTAATTAGATCATAGCCTTATAGTAAACGTTCATTTTTTTACGTTCACTATATGTTCGCTTCTGATAGGTGTATTTTACCTTATATCCGGCATATTATAAAGCATTTTATGCTTTTTTTAGCTTTTGGTTGACATAATATTATTTTGAGGTTATGATTTATGTCAGGTAGTAATGTATGAATAATAAGGGGTTTTATAATGTCTGATACAAATCTTACCTACCACGACCAGGTCAACGTGGATAATACGCTGCGTTTACGGGAACTGATTCCTACGCTGCCCTCCTTTTGCAGAGACTTCTTTCTCGGTATCAAGGATACGACCGCGACGAGAACCCGGGTGGCATATGCTTACGATCTTCGGATCTTCTTTGAATTCCTGCACGAAAACAATCCAGTCTGCCGAAAAATGGAAATTACGGATTTTCCTCTTAGTCTCCTGGAGGATCTGAAGGCGATCGATATCAACGAATATATGGACTATCTTTCCTATTATATTAAGGATGGAGAAGTCGTAACGAATGATGAGCGGGGCAAGCAGAGAAAGCTGGCCTCCTTACGGAGCATGTATAATTATTTCTGCCAGACAGAACGGATCGAAAAAAATCCGGCAGCCCTCGTTTCCATGCCAAAGCTCCACAAGAAAGAAATCATCCGCCTGGATCCGGGGGAAGTCGCGACGCTTTTAGATAACGTGGAGGACGGTGAAAACCTTACGAAAAAACAGCTGGAATTCCATAAAAAGACCCGGGTCCGGGATCTTGCTCTTCTGACCCTCCTTCTCGGAACTGGGATCCGTGTCTCCGAATGTGTGGGGCTTGATCTTAAGAACGTCGACTTTCGAAACAACGGGATCCTCGTCAAGAGAAAGGGCGGATATGAAGCCGTCGTCTATTTTGGGGACGAGGTTGAAGAGGCATTACGGGATTATCTGGAGGAACGAAAGCATATCATTCCCGCGGAAGGACACGAAAACGCTCTCTTCCTCTCGCTGCAGAATAAAAGAATATCGGTACGGGCCGTAGAAAAGCTGGTTAAAAAATACGCTCAGACCGTAACTACGCTGAAAAAAATTACTCCGCATAAGCTCAGAAGCACCTATGGCACCAATCTTTACAGCGAAACCGGGGATATCTATCTCGTTGCGGATGTTCTGGGTCATAAGGACGTAAATACAACGAAGAAGCACTACGCCGCACAGGACGAGAATCGACGCAGAATGGCAGCAAATATCGTAAAGCTGCGCGAAGCCTGAAGGGGGTATGCGCCGAAGCTGTCCCGAAAGCAGGACGCTCCGGCGCAGGGTGAAACAATTCGTCACTGACCGTTTTCGTTTACGTTGTCGTTTACGCTTACGTCTACGTTAACGTTCGCATCTGCGTTTCCGCTTGCGTTTTCGTCTACGCTCACGTCAATACTGACATCCGCGGTACAGTAACAGGGGATAATTATGTAATTACCCGGAACCAGCGCGGTATACGTCTGAAGGTGATTGATCCGGCATACTTCTTCCATATAAGCATCCGGGGAAGCATACTCCTCCATACCATATTTTTCCGCGACCGTTTCCAGAGTATCACCAAAGTAGATCATAACGCTTTTATAGCCTGTTTTATTTCCGCTCTCCATTTCCTTCGCACCGGAGGAAGCATATATCAGACGGGTACAGGTCAGAATTCCCGTCAATAAAACGATACCGAAAATAATCGAAGCCAAAAGAACCTTTTTTCCGGAAAAGTATTTCCGGTTTTTCCGATATCGTTCGATCAAGTTTATTACTCTTCTGCCCTGTCTGAAGCTCACTGTCATATCTACCCCCATCGCTTTCATCAATAGCGGAAAGCCTGAAAAAATATCAAAGGCGAACGTCTGTTCTGATAATGATTATACGAACATCTGTTCTGGTTGTCAACCGTTTTATCGAACATTTTTTCGATTTTTCTTTTCTTTTAAAAAAAACTATGTTATTATAATGAAAGCGCGGAAGGATTTTACAGGAAGCGAATGAAAATATATTCGTTTCCTATATAAGAAATCCGATCTGCCTTCATTTATTAATTCACATATTCATTCAGAAAAACGGGGGTATATCATGGGAAAACGAGACGAAAGCATTACCTCGAAGCAGCAGGAGGTATTGAATTATATTAAGGAAGAAATTCTGAAGCGCGGGTATCCGCCTGCGGTGCGGGAGATCTGCGAGGCCGTCGGTCTGAAGTCGACCTCGAGTGTCCATGCTCATCTGGAGAGCCTGGAAAAGAAGGGTTTTATACGTCGTGATCCTACGAAGCCGCGCGCGATCGAGATCGTTGACGACGGATTTCAGACGATCCGGCAGGAAATGGCCTCTATCCCGATCGTCGGTACGGTTGCCGCCGGTCAGCCGATCCTTGCCGAGCAGAATATCTCCGGCTATTTCCCGCTGCCGGTCGATATGGTCCCGAACGCGGAAACCTTTGTTTTAAAGGTCAAGGGAGATTCGATGATCAATATCGGAATATACGACGGCGATCAGATTTTTGTAGAATGTGTAAAGTCCGCCAGAAACGGCGATGTTGTCGTAGCGCTGATCGACGATTCGGCAACGGTCAAAACCTTCTATGCGGAGAACGGCCATTACCGCCTCCAGCCGGAGAATGACAATATGGCTCCGATCATTGTCGATGAAGTGCGTATTCTCGGAAAAGTCTTCGGTGTATTCCGAAGAATGTAGAACAGGGTTGTCTGCGGGAGCCTTCAAAAGACTTCTTTTATCATATAGGAACCGAATTTATTTATACTTGTTAACGCAATTAACTGCAGTTTTGTATTATATAGAACCGTACGTTCACTCGTTATATATTCAATTTATCGGCAACTATTTGCGTTAATGAGTAAATTCGTTTACGAGATACTGTCTGCTTTCGTCCGAAGATCCTCGGGCGAGAGCTTTACTGCATCCCCCCAGATCCGTTCCAGATCATAAAAAGCTCTGGATTCCCGGTCGAAGATATGGATGACGATATCCTGGTAATCCAGCAGGACCCAGCCGGAAGCATTCGTACCCTCGATGCTTTTGGCATGGATTTTATTCTGCGATAGCTTCTGTTCGAGCTCATTCATCATAGCTCCGATCTGGTTTTTACTCAAACCTGTAGCAATGACAAAATAATCCGCCATAACGGAAATCTTCTGTATATCTAAAATCGAGATATCCTCTGCCTTTTTGTCCTCCAGGGCTTTTATAATGATTTGCAGCTGATCACGTATTTCCATAAACTCTTTCCTTTCAAAACGTTACTGCCGGCTCCTTTATATGCGGGGAGCCTCTTCTGTATCCAAAGCACTATAATATTCGTAGGTTTTCTCCGTCATCTCATCCAACGGCTGATCGGTCGTCTCAAGATATTCTAACGTACGTTTCAGTATAAACACAAGTCCTTTATCCAGATTCTCAAACGACAGCTTTCTTATATAAGGAAGCATTTCTGTGTGGATCCGATAGGGCTCGATATAATCCGCGATAAAAATGATCTTGTCAAGCGTACTCATAGCGGGTTTTCCGGTTGTATGGCAGCGGATCGCGGACAGGACCTCCGGATCCTTTATCCCGTATCGATGCTCCGCCAGATAAGCCCCGTATTTCGCATGCAGAAGCGAGGGGTTTTGCTCTTCGGTCAGCGATATCTCGATCCCCTTTTTCTTGCACTTTTCAAGCAGCTCTCTGTCCTTATAGCATTTTGCGCAATCGTGAAGCATTCCGGCTGTCAAAGCCTGATACAGAGAAATGTCATTGACCATAGCCAAAGCCGCTGCTGTCTGCGCGACGGAAACCGTATGACGGAACCTGGATTCCTTTAAAGAGCTCCTCATTTTCTCCTCTAAATCCCGGAGCTTTTCAAGCTCTTCTTTACATAATATCTCACTCATAGCAATAGGATTATATCGTTTTTTTATGAATTTGTCATGGAAATTTAATAATTCTACTTGATTTACATAAAATTGTTTTATATAATCAAATATGTTCCCTCTATTTTCGGAAAACCATTTGTAAAAAATGGTTCACCTGTTTGGGGCAACGCTTTTATATGAAAAGATTAAGCACTCATTTACAACTTCGGAGGACAATCCTATGATCAAAAAAATTCTGATGACTCTTGCTGCTGCGGCCTGCGCCTGTTTTTTAGCAGTCGTTCCCGTCAAGGCAGCAAATGTAACCGTAACCTTCTTTACGCCCTACAGCGTAGTTCCTGTGACCGTACCTCAGGGAACGGATCTGACCTATAAGGGACCTACGGATGTCAATGTACCGGGCTATGCCTTTATCGGCTGGAGCGTTCCGCTTGCCAATGTGCAGACGGATCTTGCGGCGATCGCGCTCTATGCGGATATCGGAACCGAATCGCAGATGGTTGCGGCCTATAACGCGCTGATTAACGCTCCTACCGGGATCTTAAGCTATACGACCGTAAATAAGGATACCATTCCGTCAGCGACCCAGAATATTAAGACGACACCTACGCCGGTTTCAAACATCACTACGCTGACAGCGGATCAGACCTTCGTTATGAATCCGGTAGGGACTCCCGGAAAGACCTGTGTCGTAAAGTGGTATAACGGGTCTACCGGTGAGCTTTTAAAGACAGATATCGTACCCTTCGGCTCCTCTCTTCCGCAGCCGGAAACGCCCTGTATTCCCGGTCTGGAATTTGTCGGCTGGGACGGCTCATGGACAAATATCACCTCGGATCGCAGCATAACCGCCTGCTTCTATAAGACCAGAAAGCTCATCTTCAAGGACAGAAAAGGAAACGTTCTCGGAGATAAGACCATCCGTGTCACCGACAGTATCGAATCCGCGGCAGAGAATTTCAACAAGATCGACCTGGATTATAAGGTGGATCACTGGCAGATCGAATATTCGAGTGACGAGCTGACCGTAACTCTGACTGCTCTAGGTAATGACGATGGCGATTATTTAGAGCATGAATGCGAGGACTGCGACGGCGACTGCGGGAACGACCCGGATGACTGCGACTGCAAATCCGACTGCCGCTGCCATAGCTGGGACAAGTATTACGGCATTGAATACTGATAAAAAGCTCTTATTGATATACTCGCGAACGCAATTAATTGCCGTTTTTGGTAAAGTAAACGTACTGGAATTGCGTTTGCGAGTCCGGTTGATCGGCAACGAAAATCGTTAACCAGTATAAATACCTGATATTTCTTAAAAAGGGGGGGCATTCCACGGGATGCGCCCTCTTTTTACGACTTACCCTGCTTTGCCCGCGGCAATTCAATTTTCGGATTATCCCTGTTTTTTCGATATAAAACGATCTTGCGTCCGATTACCTGGACCAACGTCGAGCGGGTCCGCTCCGAAACCATCTCCGCAACCTCGTTCGGATCGTCAAAACAGTTCTTTAAAAGTCCAACTTTAATAAGCTCTCTGGCGTCGATCGCCTCATCAACGGCCTGAACCACTTCCGGGGTGACTCCTTCTTTACCGATATGGAGTACCGTTTCCTCGGTTGACGCGAGACTTCTCAGATATGCTCTCTGTTTACTTGTAAACTTCATTGATCTGCTCCTTATTTTTGTTTACACATACAGCAGCTGCCAGTGTGTCTATTGATAAAATTCAAACATGTGTCCATAAATCTGGACAGTATCTCCTTCGTTGATCCCAAGGGACAGCAGATCCTCAATGATCCCGTTCTCCCGCATAAACTTCTGGAAGAAAAGAAACCCCTTCTCCGCCTCCAGATTCGTATATCCAAGCATCTTTTCGATCCTCGGCCCCTCGACCCGGTATACCTTTTCCGCGGGATCATATTCTACGGTAAACGGCGCTTCCCCCTCTGCGTCTCTTTGAATGACAAGCTCCGGTTCAAATACGACCGGTGTCTGATCAATCGTTGACAGGATATCCCTGACACAGTACAGAAGCTCCTTCACCCCCTGCTTTGTAACGCAGGACAGCGGAAATACCCGGATCCCCTGAGGCTCAAACTCTGCTTTAAGCTTATCAAGGACCTCTTCAGCCGCGTCTTCCGTCATACAATCGAGCTTGTTTGCGGCAATGACCTGAGGTCTCTCTGCAAGCGCTTCATTATATTTTTTCAGCTCACGATTTATTGCGTAAACATCTTCGATGGGATCTCTTCCCTCTACCGAAGCGGCATCGATCATATGGATCATTACTCTGGTCCGCTCGATATGACGAAGAAAATCATGCCCGAGGCCTACACCCTCCGATGCGCCCTCGATCAGTCCCGGGATATCCGCGATCACAAAGCCGTCCACATCCTCAAAATCCACGACTCCCAGATGCGGCGTAAGGGTCGTAAAGGGGTAATTCGCGATCTCCGGTCTGGCATTCGATACACAGGAAAGAAACGTCGATTTGCCCACATTCGGAAAGCCCAGGAGCCCGACATCCGCTATGACCTTCAGCTCCATATCCAGATACAGCTCTAACCCTTCCTGCCCCGGCTTTGCGTACTTCGGAGCCTGCATCTTCGCGGTCGCAAAGTGCATATTGCCAAGGCCGCCGCGGCCACCCTTCAGAAGGACGACCCTTGTATTATCCCCGGACAGATCGAGGATGATCTTTCCGGAATCCGATTCCTTCAGAACTGTCCCCCGGGGGACCCTGATCACAAGATCCTCTCCGCTTTTACCGGTGCAGCGCCTCTTACCGCCCTCTTTTCCGTTTTCCGCCTTATATTTCCGGACATGCCGAAAGTTAGCTAACGTATTCATTCCCTCATCGATCTCGAAAATGACATCGCCGCCCTTTCCGCCATCTCCGCCATCCGGTCCGCCGTCCGGTACATATTTCTCTCTCCGAAAGGAAATATGACCGTTCCCGCCGTCACCGCTCTTAACATAGATCCTTGCCCGATCGACAAACATCCCGCTTCCCTCCCAGGAATATTCCTGTAAACGATCCTTAAAAACAGAATCGTCCGTTTTATGAAAAGGACCCTAAACAATATCTGTTTAGAGCCCTTTGTAACCACTGTATACCGGTGTTTACCGTTACCACGTCCCCGGAATCCGAAAAAACTGTTCCGTTTACGCTTCCTTCTGTTCTCTGGGATAAACGCTAGCCTGCTTCTTATCCCTGCCGAGACGCTCAAATCTTACTACACCGTCAACCAGCGCGAATAAGGTATCGTCTCCTCCCCTTCCGACATTCGTTCCGGGATGGATCTTCGTACCACGCTGTCTGTACAGAATATTACCGGCCTTCACAAACTGGCCATCGGCTCTCTTCGCGCCTAATCTCTTTGCCTCGGAATCTCTTCCGTTCTTAGTAGAACCAACTCCCTTTTTATGAGCAAAGAATTGAAGGTTAAGCTCAAACATGATTATACCTCCTCAATTATCAGCTTCAAATAATCCTTACCGTATTTTTCCTGAACATCCGCAAGACCCAAAAGCATAGTATCCAATAAAAGCACACCCTTTTCATCCGGTGGCTCTCTGAACTCAAAAACAAGTCCGTCAGAAAGCTCTTCGCCAAAAACCGCATTATCTGTAAGACGCTCCAGGGCATTTGCGGTATTTATGACTAACATCGAAACAGCAGCACAGACGATATCCTTTCCGGCATCTTCAAATTCCGCATGTCCCTTAACCCGGACAGATCGAACACTGCCGTCCTGCTTTCGGATCCTTGCCTCGATCATAGATTGATCGCGTCGATCTTTACTTCCGTGTATGCTTGTCTATGGCCGTTTTTCTTATGATAGCCGGATTTTCTCTTATACTTATAGACAATCACCTTTTTCCCACGGCCATTCGCGGTCACCGTCGCGTCTACCGATGCGGTCTTCACATCGTCGCCGACCTTCAGCGTATCGTCAGAAACAGCTAATACCTGATCGAAAGTAACCTTCTCACCTTCTTCGGCGCCGAGCTTCTCAACCCGGACTACGTCACCTTCGGATACCTTGTACTGCTTTCCGCCGGTTGCAATAATTGCGTACATTTGGCACCTCCTGTTAAATTACTCGCTGGCTTCGGAGGAAGGTTCCCATATCATCAGAAAATCTTCGCTTTCGACCCTCACCAGGCGGCATACTCAAGCATGTTAGCATACCCGTTTTTGGTTGTCAACAGTGAAAATTCCCTATTTTACCGTGATCAGCTCATAATCCCTGGTCCCGAGACCGATCTTTTCCGCGTGCTCAAGCGTCTCCTTCCAGCGGATATTCGGATTGCTGTCCTTGAAATGATCGTGGTGATGGTGCCAGCCGGGATCCGCCAGATGATCGCCCAACTGGCTGTTTCTGATCGGCTCCGCCTTCAGGCAGAGATCCGCGCAGGCCTGATCCAGAGCCACCGGATCAAAGGAAGCCAGCATCCCGATATTCGGCAGGATCGGGGCATCGTTTTCCCCGTGGCAGTCGCAGTTTGGCGACACATCCATGATCAGGCTGATATGGAAGCATGGCTTCCCATAGCAAATCGCCGCCGTATATTCCGCCATCTTGCAGCACATCAGCTCGATGGCGCTGTCATTGATATTTTCGATCGCATCAAAGGCGCAGGCTCCGATACAGCGTCCGCAGCCCTTACAGATCTTTGGATCAATATAAGCCTTTCCGTCCTCTCCATAGAAGATCGCATCCGACCCGCATTCCCTCACGCAGCGCTTACAACCCCGACACAGAGCGGGATCGACCCGGGGCGTTCCGTCATTGTGCTGGTGCATCTTACCGGCTCTGCTTCCGCCGCCCATGCCGAGATTTTTGATCGCTCCGCCAAAGCCCGTCATTTCGTGCCCTTTAAAATGCGAAAGCGAAATCAGGATATCCGCATCGACAAGGGCCCGTCCGATCAGGGCTTCCTTACAGTAGACGCCGTTTGGAACAGGAAGTTCTACCTCATCCGTGCCCTTCAGGCCATCTGCTATAATAACGTGACAACCCGTCGTTACCGTATTAAAGCCGTTGATCTCCGCATTCGTCAGATGATCGATGGCGTTTTTTCTGCTGCCCGGATAGAGTGTATTACAATCCGTTAAGAACGGCTTTCCTCCTAACTCCTTGACCAGATCCGCAACCACCTTGACGTAATTCGGACGCAGATAGGCGTAATTTCCTAACTCCCCGAAGTGCATCTTGATCGCGGTAAACCGTTCCTCAAAATCAATTTCCGAGATCCCCGCCCTCATACAGAGTCTTTTCAGCTTGACCCCCTGGCTCTCATCCAGCTTTGTTCTGAAATCCGTAAAATATACCTTGGCCTGTTCCATCGCGTCTCCTTTCGCTAATTGAATCTGCTTTATCCCTTCGTCTCCGCCTCTGTCGCTTTGCTCCGGAAAAATCTCTGGATATTTAACTTCTTTTTCAGCTGACAGGTCTTATCCTTACAGTTCTTGCACTGTAAGGTGCTGTTGGAGCCGTACCAGAACCGCTCCGGATGGGAGGCGTAAACGATCTCCCAGTGGATCAGAACGATCAAGGATGTAGAGAACACCAAAGACCGCGTTCAGGCTCAGCCAGAGAAGCATCACCTTCCAGGACCTTTGTTCGTTCCAGCTTCAGCATGTAAGCAGATCACAGCCTTTTCTTCCGCCCAAAGACATCCTTACGTTTCCCCTTTCATCGCTTCCTTTAACAGCATATCATGTATGGCTTTGGCCACGACCTCAGCCGGCGCTGCCTTTAACTTCTCCAGTTTCGGATCCTCACTGACAGTGGGAGCCGTAACAGAGGGCGGAACAAACGGCTTGATCACCCTTCCGCCCGGATTACTCACTGGTTTTTGTTCAGATGTCTCACGCATACTACTCTATCTCCGTAATGAATTATCGAAAGCTCTTTGCCCAGTTCACCAGCGAATCATGCCAGATGTTTTCCTCCACATCCCTTCGCATCTGATCCGTGACATTTCCATTTCCTGCCATTTTTTTCAGGATCACTGCCTGAAGCTGCTCTATGGTCATCTGCTCATAAGGCAGATCCGGAATATCCACCTCCTCTAAAGCTGTCTTCGAGGCATTCGTCCCAGGGACAGACTTCTTTTCTTCGGACCGTTCCTTCGGGGCTTGCTTCTCTTCTCCAGCTTGTTCCTTCGGGGTTTGCTTCTTGTCTTCAGCCTCCTCCTTCGGGGCTGGCTCCCGCTTTTTAGGAGTCAGGTGTACAACGTTATCCTCTGACCGGAGCGCATCCCCAACCGGCGCGTAGATCTCGCCGTCATTTGGCAAAAGCTCGATATTAAGTCTCTCACCCTCTGCCCTGAGCCGTTTTCCGTAAAGGAGTCCTGTGTACTCACCGGCTTCTGCCGGAACATTCACAAAAGCCTTATTATCGTCATTATTGACCGCTACGATAAGGCTCCCACGACCGAAGGCAAACTGCCTGTTTGTAAGAACAAGCTCCTTGTAATCCCCCCAGGCAAGCTCACTCCTATAATCGCTATGGATCCTCCCCAGAGCGGAAATCAGCTCCGTACAGGGATTTTTCTCATAGTCGTCCCTATGCTCCTTAAGATCAATAAACGGACGCAGCGAAGCATCTGAGTTCCGCTCCTTTTTTCCCTCTATGCCAAACTCGCTCCCGTAATAGATCGACGGGATCCCCGGCAGTGTATACAAAAGGATATGGACCGGGGTGAAATGCGATTTATTTCGCAGCTTCGTACTAATCCGTTCCACGTCGTGATTATCCACAAAATTATAGAGTTTTACGTGGGAGGGAAGCATATCGTTCGTACGACGTACGGTATGTGCGATCTCAAAGAAATTGTGGTCGTTCATCCCGCTGTAGAGACCCTTATGAAGCGCGTAATTCGTTACGCTGTGCAGTGTGTGTTCATTGGCCCATCGGGAATAATCCCCATGGATCACCTCTCCCATCAGCCAGAAATCCGGTTTGACATCGTCTGCCGTACGGCGCAGCTCTCTCATAAAATCAAAATCCAGCACATCCGCCGCATCCAGCCGCAGCCCGTCGATATCAAATTCCTTTACCCAGAAGCGGATCACTTCACAGATATAATCCCGGACCGCGGGATTTTTCTGGTTCAGCTTGACCAAAAGATTATGCCCGCCCCAGTTCTCATAGGAAAAGCCATCGTTGTATTCATTATTTCCGCCAAAATATATGTTGTACCAGTCTCTGTACGCCGAACCCTCACGCTTCTCCCTGATATCCTGAAACGCGAAAAAGTCCCGGCCCGTATGGTTAAAGACTCCGTCGAGAATGACCCGGATCCCGGACTCGTGACATTTCTTTACAAAATCCGTCAGATCCTTATTGGTTCCGAGTCTGCTGTCAAGCTTCCTGTAATCCGTCGTCTCGTAGCCATGCCCCACCGATTCAAACAAAGGACCGATATAGAGCGCATCGATCCCCAGCCTTTTCAGATGTTCGATCCACGGAATCAGCGTATTCAGTCTGTGTACCGGCTCACCGTAAGCATTCTCCTTCGGCGCGCCCGTAAGCCCCAACGGATATATATGATAGAACACCGCCTCGTCATACCAGGCCATGATTTACTCTCCCCTTCCTGTATTCTGTGCCGCAAAGCCGCAAGCCAAGTCGTCCCCGGGACTCCTTCGGTGCCTTGCCAATTCCCCGTATAGAAAAACGATCAGCCCCCCACAGCCCCAACATCCACCTTGATCTGCGGACGGTTATCCGGCGTGGAAACCGTATCTATGATCTTCACCTCACGGAATACCGGAGCCTGAGATAGATCATACATCTTATTGGAGGCAAAGCCAAGGACGATGGGCCGCTCCAGGGTCTTATCGTTCTCCCTGATTACGATCCCCTGCTCGCCGTTTGTCAGCTGTACATAGCTGCCCACAGGCAGGATATGCAGGCTCTCCGCTAACGCCTCCACATATTTCAGCTCATATTCATCAGGATTTTCGATCATGATCTTATATGCCGAGAACGGAGATTTTGGCGCTTTATACGGCCGGACCGCAGTCAGAACATCATAGATATCCGCTACCTTTAAAATCCTGGTACCCGGAAGAAGATTCTGTTCTTCATGCTCCCATTCCGCGCCCGTATGATTCATCATATCCTTGGAAAGCTGGATCAGGTAGCGCCTCACACCCGCCGGATACGCGTAATTGTCCTTTAAAAGAGCATATCCCTTCTGCCTGGCGGCCCTCATCTCCTGCAGCTCCTCCTCGGTCAGAGCGCCGCTCTTAAAGAGAGACCCCTCCGGCGCGAGATATTTTCCGATATCATAGAAGAACGCCGCCTCTACCAGATAGCTTCGTTCCTTCATTTCCAGATTCAACTTGCCCGCGATCATAGAGGTCAGGATCGCCACATTCAAGGTATGCTTACTGACAAAATCCCGTTTCGAGCGCAGGGATTGGTTGAAGTGCATAGGCTCCTTCAGAAAACCGAATCTGCGGATGATCAGATCCACCGTCTCCTCCAGGCCGTTGATCGGCTTGCCTGCGATCAGATTCCGACAGATCTCGTCGATGACGTGGGCCTCCTTGGTCTGGAACGCTTCCATATCCAGAACCTCCTGGGATATCTCCGGAACGGGCTCCTGCTCATCCAGAACGTACAGACCAAACAGATCCAGCCTTTTGAGCTGCGCGACAACGGACGCATCTGTTTTTGTCCCACTTCCGTATAACAGCACTCCGTCCGTATTGTAGATCGGCCGGACGATACGCTCCCCCTGCTTTAAATCATTAATCTCAACAAATCTCATAATTACACCTGGTGCGTTGAAACAAAAAGTAACAATTAATTATACCCTACTCGGGGAATTCCATCAAGTAGTCCTACGTCCCTCTTCTGCTGCCAAGGAGTATCGATCCACGCTTACGGCTGACGGAATTCATTTTCGATATGAATATCCATCTGATTAAACGGAATCGTAATATCGTTTTCGATAAAGATCCGCATGATCTCATCATGCATAAACCTCTGAACATCAAACCGCTCGCTCTCCTCGCACATAAACCGGATACACAGATCCACTGAGCTCTCGGAGAAATTCTCTATGCCGTGACAATGCGGGATGCCTTTTAAAAAGCGGTGATCCTCATAGAGCTGTATGAATTCCGCGTTCAAAATCTTCCGGATCCGCGGAAAATCCTCTCCGTAAGGAACGGGTATTTGATAATAGACCACGGAGTATTTCATGGATAGATTGGCAAAGGTCTTCATTTCATTGTTACAGATGATCCGGATATTCTGATTGATATCCTCATATCGGGTCGTTCTGAGTCCGATTTCCGTGACCCTGCCGCGGACATCATTGATCAGAACATAATCCCCCACGTGGATCGAACCCTCCATCACCAGGAAAATACCCGCCAGAAGATCCCCTACCAGGCTCTGGGCGCCGAGACCTACGACCACGGACAGGATCCCCGCGGATGTCAGAAGTCTTGTAGCGTCAATGCCGATCAAAAACAGGCAGTCGAAGATAACGATCAGGATCGCGGCAGCCTTGATCAGAGAGATAAACAGCTTCATTAACGTAACGCCCCGATTCCCGAACATCGAGGCGATGAGATGGGCAATATACTCAAAGATACCGATCAGTACACCGGACAGAATAATAATACCAAAACAGGCGGACAGTGAGAAGATATGCAGTCCCCTGTCCCACTCTCCTCCCAGGATATAGACGATCGCCGAATTGCTTCCGAAGCGGTTCGCCTCATAAAGCACCGCTCCGATAAAGACAATGCCTAAAATAATAAAGCTGTTCTTAACTAATATCTCAAACTTCCGGGTCGGAGGACTCTTTTTCCAGGCTTCAAAATGCCCGAGATGTTCAAAGACAGAAAAAGGATCATCCCTGTCTTCGTCGTCACCGATCTCCTCCAGTTCTCTTTTTCGGACAAACAACAGGTACAGAGAGATGCCAAGGATAACAGGCAGGGAGAACAGACCGCAAAAAAGCGCCGTACGAAGGCTGCCCTCGTATAGTGATTCCATGGGCATCGCTGTTGCGATATAATATTCCCCTGACTGTCTGATGCTCTGCAGGCAGCGCGTCCCGTTAAACGTCTGAAAACCGTTGTAGCTTCCGCTGAAGGCGCCTTCGGAAATACCGAGCTCAGAAGCCGTCTGATGGATCGTGGACGCGTTCGGCGCGTAGAAAACAATATAGTCTTCTTCCTCGTCATCGTACTCAAAGCCGATCAGAAAGCCGTTGTTGGAGATCTTGGTATGTGACAGGATATATTCCGGACTGGCGGTCTCTATGATCCCGTTTTCTTCCTCGGGATCCAGCTCGATCTGCAAAAGTCCTCTGTGCTTTGTGATTTCATTGCCCTGATAGGTCCCGATCATCTGCTCCAGATAATCGGTCAGGCTGACATATTTTGTATTTCCCTTTTCGTCAAGGCAGGTAAAGTATGTCAGGGTACAGCCGATAAACCGGGACAGCTTCCCCTCATCGCTGATCATGGCATCCTGTATCATGCTTTCCTTTTTACCGTCGAGGATATCCCAGAAAGCGTAGGACTGATCCTCCGGATTTGTGCTTAAGGAAAAATTCCAGTAATTGGAAGAGGTAGCAAGGGTCGTTCCCTGATCCGAAATCAGGTAAATGTTTTTTACAGCATTGGAGTCCTGTAACTCCCACAGCGCCCTTGAATTATTGATAACATAGACGATATTATCATATTCATCCTTCAGGGCATCACGATTTCCATTTTCGTCAACATTTCCAAGATATTTTACGCTGTCACTCTCCTGCGAAGGCTCAAGATACTCATTCGCATGCAGGGAAACGATAAAGGATAAAAGCCCCGCCCTGCTCTCGTACTGCATATTATAGTAGTCCACAAAATCTTCTCTGAGACCTGCGCTTTTTTCCACATTATTAGCAATTTCCTCCTCGATCGCCACGGATTCCGAAAAAGCATCCGACAGCTTCATAAGGGCCTGGAAATAAAACGCTGCGCAAAAGATAAGAAAACCGGCAGTCAGAATGATCGGCAGTACCTTTCCCGTAAGATCCCGGTTTACAATCAGCCTGCCGCCAAGCAGCTCAATCTCCCGTCTCCCATCCTCCTGCTTTGTAAAGCTCACATAAGAGACATAGGCTGACACCAGGACAATAAAAATAAGTAAGAGACAGATATTCCACACCACCACGGAAAGGTTAAGCCCGTACATATCCCTAAGGGGAACGAGAGCGATGATATAATTATCCTGACCGTAGAGCTTAGAGGAATGCTTTCTGACAGACAGATAACATTTTCTGCCGTCGATTCTAGCTTCTCCTTTAAACCGATCCTTTAAGATTTCCGGTCCCAGACCGACAGAAGAGGCTGTATCTCCTGCCTTATCTTCTCCGTACATGGATCCGTAGATGATCCGGTCCGCCCCGGCATCCACCATAAATACAGCTCCGTTGCTGCCTACGGTAGAAGCGTTCAGCCATGAGGAAACATCCCCCATCCGCTTTGTCGCGGTATCAACAATATCAGAAAAAAAGGCCAGCAGTATATATTTAGACCCGTCTGTCCCGTAAGTTCCGGGGATCGCCTTCCCGTAAAGATAGAGCTTGGAAGCGGTACCGCGCGAGGATGTGGAATAGGGATTATCCACAACGAGATTCTGGAGCCTGCCATCCAAAAGGTCCCGGTACTCCTCGATCGTAAGTCCGATCTCTCCGTCCGCTATGACGTTTAATCCGTTGTTATCCAGGGAGCTGGAGATCAGGATATTCGCGTCGCGGTCTGTTATAAGCATCCATGCACAATCGACCATACTGGAATGAGTCGTGAACAGCAGCTCGCTCTGTTCCTCGGCACTCATACCTTCCAGCTTCCGGTAGGTGGATTTTGAGTAAGCTGTTACCAGCCCGTCCAACATAAGGGTATTGTTTTCATTAAAGTTCTCGATGAGAGCCGTAAGCTCCCTGTCATTATTGTTAAGATTGGTAAGCGTAGACGAGAAAAACCGTTCATTGTTCTGATCCTGGGTCTGTCTGGCCTCAGTGTGCAGAAGCATCTGCAACAGAATAAAAAACAGAACAACGCATATTACGGTTACGAGCAATATCCGCCATGCCCATATCCTGTAAGTCTTTCCTGCTTTATCTTCCGTTTTATGTTTCAATTCCATAACATAGTAAAGTATAGCTTTTCATCCGCTTCTTTGCAACTTTTTTAATCATTTGTGGTATGGCAAAATATCGGTTGTGATTAAGCCGATAAACTTCTATAATTACTATATAGAACAATTATGGCAGGTGGGATGAGGCTATGATCCAGAAAACCTTTACAGTAAAAGACTTGGATGAGCTCAGGGAGCTGGCGGATAGGATCTGTAACGATCCGGGGGTTGCAAATGCGGCCGACCAAGTGCTTCTGACCTGGGCACAGTACTGGGACGCGGACGAATTTGCCCTGTTGCGGGAAGAGATCTACCGGCTGTTTCCCTCCTTTACTACGATCGGATCCAACTATTACAGCTATACCGATATTCAAAACGGGACGATCGATGGGAAAAGCGCGGAACGAAGTATTATGCTCACCTTTCTTTTCTTTGAGGACGCTCACGCAACTCTTCTGCACCCCGAAACAGGTCAGCGGCAGGAAGAAGCTACCGGAAAAGAATTAAGCGGAATGCTTTCGAAGATCCCCGACATAAAAGGGATCTATCTGGTTCCGCCCTTCTACTTCTGCTCCTCGGAGGAGATCATCAGGGAAGCCTTAAAGGGCCGCGAAGAGATCCCTGTTTTCGGGATCAAAACCTCTCTTCTCTTTGAGTATCAGACCTTCGGGTATGAAAGCGAAGGTCCGATGTTTAAACAGCATCTCTTCGCCTTGGTATTTCACGGGCAAAAGCTGCGCCTGAGGCTGCATTACAATCTTGGTTGGACACCGATCGGCAGGATCATGCAGGTCACAAAGGAAGAAAACCCGTTTTTTGTGGACGAAATCGACGAAAAGCCGGCTTCCCATATCTATAATAAATATCTGGGGCTTCAGAATGACCAGATCATACCGGAAAATTTAAGTGAATTTCCGCTGATCATCTTTCGGGACAACTTAAAGATCTCCCGGATCGGTATCACGGGACAGAAGGAGGGTCAGCTCGTCTTCGGAGCTCCGGTCTATCTGCACGATCAGATCAGCTTAAGCTACGGCAATCCGGATGATCTGTTCGCGGAAATAAAAAAAGACTGTGCGGAGCTTGTTCCCTTCTCTCCGCAGGCCGGTCTGCTCATCGCCTGCGCGAACCGGATCATGCTCTTAAAGGAACGGGAACATGAAGAGATCGAGAACTATAGGAGATTAATTCCGGAAGCTGCCGCAGTCTATGGCTATGCGGAGCTTTTCTACAGCAACGGAAAGGGCGGAGAAATGAACAGCGCCCTGGTCTCCGTAGCCTTTAGCGAGGAAAGCATTGCGGAAAATCAGGCGGAGGGTTTAACGGAGCTTACCGGAAGGCCGGACGGCGTTTCAAAACCGGAAACCATCCCGGAAAAGCAGAATAAAATCGTTCCCTTCACAGACCGATTGTCCCGATTCTTTAAGGAAATGTCCGGGGATCTGTTACAGGCTGTTCAGGCTGCGGAAACGGCAAACCGCAGTAAATCAGCTTTCTATTCCTGTATTTCCCACGAATTCCGAACGCCATTAAACGTTATCCTCGGAATGAATGAAATGATCCGACAGGAAACCGAGACCGCTTCAGTCCGGGAATACACGGGGAATATTGAGAGCGCCGGAAAAATGCTGTTGCAGCTTGTCAATGACATCCTGGATACGGAAAAAATCGAAGCCGGAAAGATGGAAATCATTCCTTCGGATTACAATCCCAGACAGATGATCCGGGAGCTTGTGAAAATGATTTCCTTTGCTGCCAAAGAGAAGGATCTGAAGTTTTTGCTTAAGGTCGAGGGAACTCTGCCGACCTCGATGTACGGTGATGAGACGCGGCTGAGGCAGTGTATTTTAAATCTCCTGAACAATGCCGTTAAATATACAAAAAAGGGAGAAGTCTGCTTTACGGTAAGTGTCAGAAAGACAGATGAAACGCACGCATCCCTTTATATAAACGTCCGTGATACCGGAATCGGAATAAAGCCGGAGGATGTCAAAAAGCTGAGCCAGCCCTTTACCCGGGTGGATCAGGCCAGAAACCGCGGTATCGAGGGAACAGGTCTGGGACTTAATATTGTAAAAAATCTGCTGGAACTTATGGGCTCTTCTCTGAAAATCCAAAGTACCTATGGCGAGGGATCCGAGTTTTCCTTCCTCGTCATTCAGGAGCTTCGAAGCCCGAACAGCACGGATACTCAGGCGGAACCCGCGCCTCGGCAAAGCGCGCAAGCCCCTGAAAGAATGGATACCGCACACGGGTCTCTGCTGGTTGTAGACGATACTCCTATGAATATCGACATAATCAAACTGTTCTTAAAGAAAAGCGGGTTGAATATCGATTCCGCCCCCAGCGGACCTGTCGCCTTGGATATGCTTCGGAAAGCAAAGTATGACATTATATTTTTAGATCTTCGCATGCCGGATATGGATGGAATTGAGACCTTCCAACGGGCAAAAGCGGATCCAAAGTCTCTGAATCAGGATTCTGTATTTATTATGCTGACTGCCGATGACAGGGAGGAAGGCAAGGAACGCTTCTTAGCGGAGGGTTTCCACGACTTTTTAGCAAAGCCAGTCAAGATCACGGACCTGAATGCGTTAATACAGAAGTATCTGGGATGATATTACGCTAATGTTATCACGCACTCCCTGTCCTCAAAGAAGATACTTACATGCGCCGTACAGAACGGTGTCTGCGCCTCTACGGCCCGAAGAACCGTTGAATTATCGTCGATAAATACAACCTTTACACCCTCTCCCCACTCTTTTGCGATCTGAGTTAAGACCACCGGCTTCTCACTGTGGTCCGCTACCAGATAAATATGCGAAGGGGCGATCCCGTAGTACTGATGGATCGCTTTCCGCTTCGAGGCGTCATGCTCGTGCGGTTCCATCGAAAGACAATACACTCTCGACAGATCCCGTCCCCGGAGGAATTCCCGGATCACGGGGATCCCCCTGCATCCGTTATAAATATCGATCCCCTTAAACTCCTCTTCCGTGCTCTCGTTGTCCAGTTCGTGATGAGCCCGATATTCTCCGTAATTGTAACTGATCAGCGTCCCGTCTATATCAAAGACCAGTACAGTCTCCGGGTCGTCCAATAATTCCCATATCTTTCCCATTAAAATATTCCGTTTCCCTGTTGAATATGCGCAGATTGATTAAGATTAGACATTCTTTCATTCATTTCAAATACTTCATAAGTGTTTCCTGTCGCATAATTTGCGCCACTCCAACACCAACTTATTTTACTACCACTTCACAAAAGGCTGTATTATATGGCGTCCCCTCACCCTGAGGTATAGCAGCAACCTCATAGCATCCTGGTTTTGAGTCGCTGGTCACAGATATCACTCCATTATCGTTAACTGTTATTCCGCCCGGAGAATCAATAATCTCCCATTTTACAACAGGCTGATCGGCCTTTTTCTTAGGAGTGGCAATCTTGATAGCTATAGTCTTTGCCTTCATAGCCTGATTTTGAAACCTTTAAGCCCTTTCCCTTAACACTGAATGATAAATCGTTAGCAACCGTATTATCCTTTGTTCCGATAGCAGATAACCTTTTACCCTGCCCTGCTTCAAGTTATAACAGATTCCGCAAGCGGCTCCGTATCTTCAAGAAACAGAAGTGATATGACGGAAAGTAGTGGTGCCAGGAAATGATTGATCGGAGCAACATTATCCCGGAAGTAATATGAAAAACCGCCTTCGGGAGCAGCACTAATGCGGCGATCAAAAAGGTGACTGTGAGCCCAACTGCACTGATAAAATGGATATATGTTACCATTTTGGGAATTTCTCTTCCTCTGCAAACATAATACAGACCCCATACTGATACCAGCAGCTGAAGCACATTACTGTCAATAGTGTACCAGACAAAAAGCCCCGCCCCAAATGCAAGGATGTCATGACACAAAGCAATGACTTCCAGAACAACAAGTATAATGTTTACAATGACATCCCATTTTTCAGCATTCCGCCTCTTCTTCATGCTTTTCCAATATGACACGCAGCTCCTCTTCCGATTCAGAGAATACCCTGACAAGCTCAGGGTCAAAATGCTTTCCGGCACCCTCCTTTATGATCTCCATCGCCTTTTCAAAAGAGAAAGGCTCCTTATAGCTCCGCCTTGATACCAGCGCGTCAAACACATCCGCCACTGCCATAATACGGGCGGAAAGAGGGATATCCTCTCCCGCAAGACCTGCAGGGTAGCCGCTTCCGTCCCATTTCTCGTGATGATAGGCAGCAAGGTTCTTCGCTTCCTTCAGATATCCGCCGTCCGATACAAGCTGAATGGCGCTTTCTATGACTTCACTGCCCGCTGTCGTATGACTCTTCATTATCTCAAATTCTTCGTCTGTCAGCTTTCCCGGCTTGTTCAGTATCGTATCCGAAACCTTTATCTTTCCCACATCGTGCAGCGGAGCGGAATTCCCCACATCCTCCATGAACTCATCGGTCAGCTGATCCGCATATACGCCCTCTTCCTTCATCCTCCGAAGGAGCAGCTTTACATAGGCAGCTGTCTTTCTTACATGGTCACCCGTATTCTTGTCACGGCTCTCTACCAGATCCGCCAGGACATAGATCAGCCCGCTCTGCATCTTCGAAAGAGCCTCTCCCTTTTCCCGTACCTCTTCCAGGTAGCCCACCGTCGTGGCAATGGTCTTGCACACCGCTTCATACAGGTTTTCGATTTCATCACCTGTCTGTATCCTGAGACTCTCAATCCGCTCCACGCTGTCCTCCATGGCCTCTTCGCTGTCATAGGCGAAGCGCCTTGCGGCAAAGGTCATCGCCGCTACGGGATAGATCAGGTTATAGTCCGCGATCCAGACGCAGAGTACAAGTATGAGGATGAAGAATCCCGCAAAGAGGGACCCCACCTTCGTCAGAAAAGCGATACTGTTGAGCCGCACGTCCTCCATCTGAATATCCGCCGCCGCATAGGCTACACACTCTCCTCCCCGGTTAAAAACAGGCTCATAATCCGTAAGCAGCCACCCGTAGGTGTCCTTAGTGATCAGCGGCTCTATATACTCTCCCGCAAGGAGCTTCGGGATATACTCTGAAAAGGACGCATCAAAGGGAATTATCTCTCCGGGTTTTGCTCCCTGCGTGACCTCCGTATCCAGATCGAATACCACATGACAGCCGTCCTCCCTGATCTGATAGACATACAGATACTCGATATCCGGTGAGGTCTCCTTTATCTTAAGCAGCCGTTCCTCGGTTCCGCTGTAGCCCTCTGCCAGTTCTCCCTCTGAGAGATATTCACTGACCTTATCCCCATCGACCGTACTGGCTGCGAGTCTTGCGACACTTACTCCGGTATCGGTATACTGCTGTATTGAATAATTCCGATACAGCAGGAAACTTATGATCGCCCTCTCGCCTGCCCCTTTCTCTTCACTCCTCCCGGATCGTTTCAAGGATCTCCTTCAGGCGGCCTCCAAGCCCCCGGTACTTTTCAAGCAGCTCCTGTGTATCCCTAAGGATCGTCTCCCTGTCCCCGTTCTTTCCGGCAAGCTCCAGAGCCTTTGCAAGCCCGGAGATCTCCATGGCGCCAATAGCAAGGGACGTACTCTTCAGGGAATGGACAAGGATCGTATAAGCCCCGATATCCTCCTTATTCAGATCCTCTGAAAGCTCCGCCGC
Organism: Lachnospiraceae bacterium; assembly: GCA_017444015.1. Lineage (GTDB taxonomy): Bacteria > Bacillota > Clostridia > Lachnospirales > Lachnospiraceae > UBA2868. The sequence continues at coordinate 40,530 of JAFSXN010000015.1, forward strand.
CTTCGTTTCCACCGAAGCCTGCCAGGTTTCAAGCGCAAACAGATAGTCCTCCGCGTCTCCGCAGTAGTCGATTCCCTGCTTTAGATCAAGCTCCTCAACCTCAAACAATCCGGCACACAGCTCCCTTAACTCCCGCAGCTCGGAAAGCTCCTCTTCTTCCTCCCAATCGGAGGGGCGCTCCCCCTTTTCTTCCGATGTCTCATCCACCTTCTCCGCTGGCAGGTACCGTAACAACATTTCTTCCAGCTCCACATAATTGACCGGTTTGGTCAGATAATCGTCAAAGCCTGCGGAAAGCATCATTTCCCGATCACCCGCTACAGCGCTTGCCGTTAAGGAAATGACAGGGGTTACCTCCGCCTCCCGAGGATACCTTCTTTTCAGCTCCTGCAGGGTCTCGATCCCGTCCATAACCGGCATCCGGTAATCCAGAAACACCATATCATAAGACTTCTCTCCAAAACGTTTCAGGCACTCCTCCCCGCTTGAGCCGATATCGATCTGTACCCCGGTCCGCTTTAAAAGCCCCGCGAACACCTGAATGTTCATAGGCGTATCGTCAACGATCAATATTCTGGCCCCGTGGGTCTTAAAGCCCGCGCTCTTCTTATCCCTCTTAACCCTTTCGTGAACCGCTGCGGCAGGCTCAAAGGCTCCGATCCGCTTCCAGTCCGCCACCTCCTGACGAAGCAGAAAGGAAAAAACAGATCCCTCTCCGTAAACGCTTTCCACCTTCAATTCGCTCTCCATCATCCCGAGCATTTCCCGGGTAATGGCAAGCCCCAGACCGGAGCCCTCGATGGTACGGGTTCGTTTCGTATCGAGCCTGTCAAAAGCGGTAAACAGCTTTTCCATCTCTTCCTCTCGGATACCGATCCCCGTATCTTTGACCGCTACATAGAGAACAATACCCTTCTGATCAAATTCCTGCAGGCGCAGGATCAGACGTACACTTCCCCGTTCGGTATATTTTACGGCATTTGTAAGGAGATTTGTGATGATCTGTTTGATCCGAAGCTCATCCCCCACAAGCTTCACCGGCAGCATCGGATCGATCTCCGCCTCAAAGGAAAGTCCCTTTGCCTGTGCCCGAAGCTCCGTCAGATTATAAAGGTCACAGAGTACGGACGAAAGCGAGTATTCGCCTGTCACTAACTCCATATGCCCCGCCTCGATCTTGCTGAAATCCAGAATATCGCTGATGATGCCTAAAAGACTGACCCCCGCCTTTTCAATATTGTGGGAATACTCCAGAACATCCGGATTTACCCCCTCCCTCTGGATCATCTCATTCATCCCTAAGATCGCCGTGATGGGAGTACGGATCTCATGGGACATATTGGACAAAAACTCTGACTTGGAACGGCTGGCACGCTCCGCGCGTACCGCAGTCTGCTCCAGTCTCCGGTTCAGCTTGAGCATAAACGTAAGATCAACCGTCAGGAGGAGGAGCAGAAATACCACGACCGAGACAAAAAGGAACAGATCCATCCCCCGAAACCGTATATAAAGGGTTGAAAACAGCAGAACTGCAAAAACAACAGTCAGATTTGCCAAAACGATCCATCGCTTCTTCATACGCATTTCCCCGCTTATCCCAGCACATCACGCAGTACATTCGTCATCACATTCACATCGATGGGCTTTGCGATGTGGGCGTTCATCCCCGCGTCCATCGCCCGCTTCACATCCTCCGAGAAAGCGTTTGCCGTCATGGCGATGATGGGGATCTTCTTCAGGCCCTCGTCGGAAAGCGCCCGGATAGCCTTTGCCGCCTCGTAACCGTTCATCACCGGCATCTGGATATCCATCAGGATCGCGTTATAATAACCCGGTCCGGCCTCCAGAAGACGTTCGAGCGCTTCCTTCCCGTTCTGTGCCGTATCGACGGAAAATCCCAGAGCGGTCAGCTGCATGACAGCGATCTCCCGGTTGATCTCCATATCCTCCGCCAACAAAAGCCGCATGGCCGAAAAATCCGCAGATATTTTGAACTCCTCTCCGGCCGGACTCTCTTCTTCCATTGCGGAAGGAGCTTCGTCCGCCTCCTGCTTTGCAAGCTCCAGACAGATCAGAAACTCCGTACCCCGATCCTTTGCGGTTTTGACCGAGATCTCACCGTCCATCATATCCACCAGAGCCTTAGTGATCGACATTCCAAGACCTGTTCCCTGGATGCCGCTGACCGTTGTATTCTGCTCCCGTTCAAAGGCCTCAAATACCTTTGCCGCAAACTCCTCGCTCATCCCGATCCCGCTGTCCGCAACACGCAGCTCAAACCTTGCCCGGCCCGGACTGTCGCAGGCTGCTTCCCTGGCCGTTACGGAAACGGTCCCGCCCTCCGGCGTAAACTTATAGGCGTTGCTCACAAGATTTAAAAGAATCCGGTTCAGACGGTTCTTATCGCAGTACACATACGGGTTTTGTACATGAGATGTATCTACAAAAAAATCTATCTTCTTTTCCGCCATCTGGGTAGCAAACAGATCCTTCACCTCGTTCAGGGTCTTTTTCAGATCTACCGCGATCAGCTCAAGCTCCATTTTCCCGCTCTCGATCCGGCTCATTTCCAGCACATCGTTGATCAGCGCAAGGAGATGAGCGCTCGAGCCCTTGATCTTTTTCAGGTATTCCCGCATCTGTTCAGGGGATACCCCCTCCTGCTCCGCCAGGTTCGTATAGCCGATGATGGCGTTCATCGGAGTCCGGATATCATGGGACATATTGGATAAGAACACGGTCTTTGCGCGGTCGCTCTCCTGCGCCCGGGCCTTTTCAAGCTCCATTTCCTTTTCCCGTCTTGACATGGTCATATAGATGCTGAACATAATCGCAAGGCTGGCAATGATGAGAAGCATCTGGATAATACTGTTGCGGACCAGTACGTGATCCACATACAATAGCTGCTCCTGCATATATTCCTCGGTTCTCAAAACCGTCTGCGGATCACTCTCCGTATTCAGCTCCCGGTAGTATTCATTGATATTCCCCACGACCGTTTTTGTCATATCATCCGTCGCCTGTCTGACCCACATAAGAGAGGTAAAAAAGATCAGGAACAGCAATCCGATCCATACCACGACAGACCTGCCGAAGCGCTTTTTCTGATCCTTCGCAAAGACATACCGAAAATACGCAAACCCCAGAATACTCCAGGCAGCAAGGATCAGGTAGGACTCCGTAGACAGGGCCCCTGCCGACCAGGCCATAAAGTAAAAGAAGAAAACAAGCGCCATGCAAAAGCCGAAAAGCCCTGTGAACCGGACCTTCCTGTTCCCCTCTTTTTTTGCGCTAAGATACGCCGCCATGGAGCTGTAGCCGTAGGCGACCGTCGCTCCTACCGTAGTGACATCCACGATCCAGCCGATGGCCGTTCTCCCAAGGAGCGGGATAAAAAGAGAAATGAGCGTCAGGAACCGGAAAGCGTTTTTCGGGCTGCCCTCCTCGTTCTCTGCGCAAAACCATTCCGGCAGGATCCCTTCCTCCGCCATGGTCTTCATCAGGCAGGCTGCCGCGATAAAATCACCGATGAGACCGGTTACGATGCCGGAAAGAGCCGCGATCCCAAGGATCACCACGCCCACCGTTCCCATGGCTCTTTCCGCGGCATAAAACGTCGGGAGCCCTCTTAACCCGGTCTCACCCCCAAGGTTTGCGATATAGGCAGTCCATCCGTCATATTCGGAGGGCGCAGCCACAGCCGCCATCCCCACAAGCGCGATATAGGAAAAGGCTCCGGCGATAAGAGCCGCAAGGAAGATCCCTTCCGTCTTCTTTAAGGAGAAACGGAAATCCCCGGTATAGTTTGTTACCGATTCAAAGCCCACAAAGGCCCAGGGCGAGAGGGCAACGATCGTCAGGATCTGACGGAGCGGAAAAGTGCCCGGCGCAAAGGGGGGCAAGCGCCGGACATCAGAAAAATTTCCTTTTAATACAGCGAAAAAGCAGATCAGGATACCGGATAACAGAAGAAAAGCAAACAAAATCTGGATGCCAGCGGCAAGTTTTTTCCCCCGGATACAGACCAGTCCGCAGATCAGTAAGGCAAGAACAGACAGCAGAACCTCCCCGAGAAACACATCATAGCCAAGGATCCGGTAATGAAAGCCAAACTGGAACATCGTCCCCAGAAGATTCTTGCTGATCAGTCCCAGCGCGGAAGCGTTCGCCCAGATGATCGCTACATATACGAGCGCCAGAAACCATGCGCTTAAGAATCCGTGATCATAGCCGAAGATCCTGAGCATTACCCCAAGTATCCCCTTCTCCTCCGGATATTTATTGATAAGGTAATGATAATTGACGCCGATCACATACATCACAAGAGCGCCGAGCAGGATCCCTGTAAGGGTTCCAAGAGGACCCGCCTGCGGTAAAAACGTAGTTCCCGGCATGACAAAGGAACCCCACCCCACGGCGCAGCCAAAGGACAGTGCCCAGACCGCAAGCGGCGTGAGATAAGGCCCCTGCAGTATTGTTTCTTTTTCGCTCATTTCTGTATTCATTCAGACCTCCCGATATGGCAACGGCACCGAAAACATGCGTTTGCCATACAGTTTGCTCAAACTGTCTACAGTATAACAAATACAGGGCTTTATAGCAAACCCCGGACGCAAACCGCTGTCAGCGGAGAACTGTAAACAGACAGCGGACAACGAGCGTTTGCTTGAAAAGACAGGCTTCGTATTGTAAAATGCGAAGTAACTGTTCAGAAAACCAAGGGTTTCAGATCAGTTTCAATATGAAATGGAACGGTATCGCTTCAGTCCGGAAATAACAGCACGACCTTCTGCAATCTCTACACCGCGGACGGTCATTCCCTGACGAACCAGATCCTCGGTGGTCTGGCAAATGAAGATAATCTTCTGACGGCTCTGTCTCAGGCGGATTTTGAAGACGGCTACCGTCTTCAAACCCTTAAGGAGGATTTTGCCAACGCTTCCGATGGGGTTATTTCCTTTAGTCATCGACATCAATATCCTTTGAGAGGATCGCACCGGAAGCCGCATGGATATCATATTCGTATTCCATTCCATCAGCCGTATAAAACTCCACCTCGTAAACCTGGACGCCGTCCTCCCGATCCAGCTTGGCTTTACTAAAAACCACCTTATCCGCCGAAAAGCCGGCATCCGTCAGAGCAATAGTCTTAGCCTGCTCGATACTGACAGAGCCGGACTCCCTGTTTTTATTCCTGTTTTTATTCCTCTTTTCAGGCTGCGCGGTTTTGGGGGCAGGATTCTTCCTGCCCATTTTATCTGTAGCTTTCCTAGCGGCCTTTTCAATCTCCTTTTCTATAATTTTTCCGTTCGTTGAATTGATCGTATACTCATACTTCATCCCATCGGAAATAAAATCCACTTCATAAACATAAAAACCATTTTCAAAATCGAAATCCGTCTGCAGCATTTCCACGTCATCAGCAGATATTCCGGCATCTATCAATGCAAAGTTCTGTGCGTTTTCCTCCGTGATTGCACTGCTTTTTGCAATCTTCCCCGCCGCGAATACGCTGCCAGCACTGAACATCGAAATTCCTGCAATGATCAATCCCGCCACAATAAGTTTCCTTTTCATACTGTCTCCTTTCTCTGGTCAAACCTTATCCCATAGTATCCGGAAGGTACTTCCTATATTTAATTCGCTTTCTACAAGGATTTCAGCCTTATGTATTTCAGATATTCTTTTAACGATTGAAAGGCCCAATCCCGTACCCTGAACCGTTCTTGAGGCATCCCCCCGATAAAAGCGATCAAAGATTCTTTCCTTACTCGCCTCTTCTATTCCAATCCCATCATCCTTAACCGTCAGGACGGCTTTCCCGTTATCACTATGTAGTGTGATCCAGATATGTCCGTTCTCTCTTCCGTAGCGATACGCATTACTCAAAAGGTTTTGGATCAGCCTTCGCACTAATTCGGGATTTCCGGATATCTTTATATCTTCTGTAAGCTCTGCGGATACTGTAATACCTTTGTTTTCTTCCGATACAGGCTGCCCAATGACTTCTTTTACGATCTGCGAAAGAGATAATGCCTCAAAGGGATAGAGCTCAGGTCGTTGGTCGATTCTTGTATAGGACAACATATCCTCGATCAGCGCACTCATCCGCTCCGCCTGCTTTTGTACCGTTTGAAAAGCCTCTGTGTATTCCCGGATACCCCTTTCTTTTTCCAGAATATATTCACTCTGTGTAAGAATTACTGTGGCAGGCGTCCTCAGCTCATGGGAAACATCTGAGGTAAACTGCCTTTCGGTCTCAAAGGAATGCTCTAAGCGGTTCAGCATCATATTAAAGGCTCTGGCCAGTCGACCGATCTCATCATTGTTGGGTCCGTGGTCGATCCGTTTGCTCAGATCCTCTCCGGCCGAAATCTTTTCCGCCGCATTCTCGATCCTCTGTAAGGGTGAAAGCAGTTTTGCAATCATGACAGATCCTGAGAGAATCGAAAGCAATGCAAGGAAAGGGAGAATAATCAGCAAAAGTCTTGTAATATCCTTTAGCTGCAGCAATTCCCTGCTTTCCGGAACGATCCCCCGGATCCAAAGCGCTCGGCCATCCGGCAGATCAATGGCAAGGCATCTGTCATAGATATCATACTGTACATTATCATATTTCGTATTCCAGAGATAGGTTCCTTCAAACCTTACGTCCGGCATCTGCCTGGACAACGGATTCTCTCCGTAGAGCATCCTTCCATCCTCTGTATACAGAGCCGTATGAACATCCTGGATCACCTCCATAAAGTCCAGATCAATCTCTAAAAAACCATCCTCATAGGGGATATAAATATTTGCATCCGTATCCTCCCTGTCATCAACATAACGGATCTTATCGGTATTCTCTTCTACCGTACTGATAAGGTAATTACGGATCGTGCTCTGAAGAACCATCCCGCTGCTGAAGCGCATTGCTAAAAATGCAAAGCCCAGAACTACGGTAAGGATGACAGAAAACCAGAAGGTGAGCTTGAACGGGATACTTCTGTTTTTCAACTCCTTTCCCTCCTGAAAACGTATCCGCTTCCCCGCACGGTGTGTATCAGCTTTTCTTCAAATCCACTATCAATCTTTTTTCGAAGAAAACTGATATAAACATCAACTACATTCGTCCCGCCCTCATAATCAAGATTCCAGACATGATCCTCTATTTTCTCCCTGGAAAGCACAATGCCAGGATTCTGCATCAGAAAGGAAAGCAGGGAGAATTCCTTTGTAGAAAGTTCAATTTCCTTATCCCCTCTTGTTACGGTATGCGCTGCCAGATCCAGAGACAGATCCCCTTCCCTGAGGATACTTCCTGTCGTTTTTGTATTTCGTCTGACAAGCGCCCGGACTCTGGCTAGAAGTTCACTGATAGCAAACGGCTTTATCAGATAATCGTTCGCTCCAATATCCAGACCGCGGACTCTGTCCTCAACGGCATCTCGGGCGGTCAGAAAAAGGATCGGTACTTCATTGCCCTTTCCCCTGATTTCAGCTACAACAGAGAACCCGTCGCGCTTTGGCATCATAATATCCAGTATGGCGCCGTCATATTCCACCGAGTCTAAATATTCCAGTGCGGTTTCTCCGTCATAGCAGCTGTCTACGCTGTAACCCTCCTCTGACAGCCGTTTCGTCAGAATCGTATTTAAGTCTTTTTCGTCCTCCGCAAATAAAAGTCGCATTCTATCCCCCATAGCTCCGTTTTCATAGTAAATGACTATATATCGTACTCATAATAGTATGGATGTACGGAATTATCCAGCTCATAAAAGACCAGAACCGCATCCGGCTGAAAGGAATCGATCAACTCAGCGCCCACCGGTCCATCCACAGAACAGACCTGACCGTAGGAGATATCCAGAAACGGACAGACTGCCTTCCCAAAGGAATCGGAAATGACTAAGATCTTCTTATCATTACGGGACAGATGGTTGATAAAATTGCCCTGGGAATCCGACAGTACACTGTCATAGGTCAGTCTTGAGTTCAGATCTCTGTGCTTTAAGGCTTCTGTATCGATCAACAGCTCTTCATAGCTTCCCTGATGCTTTTTATCCATATCCGTCAGAAAGGTTTCAAATTGGGGTACAATCAGGTCAAAGTCATCGACCCCCGCAAAGAATCGTCCGGTTCTCTGTCCCGCCGATCCCAGATGCCAGTCCGGGTAGGTTGTGATCTTATAATTATCCAGTGTCTTAACGGCCGGGTCCACCTCACAGGATAAGCCTGCTTCAAGGAAATCCGTAAATTTCTGATATGCGTAAAAGCCCATCTCTGTCGTCCAGTGGTGGTCCGTTTTATACATCATATCATACTGGCTGATCCCGTCCTTATAAAGCTCCTCTCTGAAGTCTATTACCGTTACTCCGCCATCTTTCAGGAGGTCTTTCAGCTTGTCCCAGTTTTCGTTTCCAAAATCCGCTGTTCCTTCCGGCAGCTCTGATGGTTCATATTTACTGTTGCTCGTCAAAGTGATCGCATAGGCAAACAGAATATCTTTCTCTTCCAGATAATTCTTAAACCGTATGATATTCTCCGCATTGGTTTGAATGATCGCGTCACCGGCAAAATCTCCCGGCATTATAAGGTGTCCATTGTCAAGCTTTACAACTCCGTTCATTTCCCTTTGCCCGAAAACGTTTCGCATTCCTCCGTTCATATTTAAAAACCAAAGCTTTTGATAGAAGGAACTGGCAAAATCTGTTTCAAAACGGCTCCCCAGATCAGCCGACCACTCATTCAATGATTTCAGATCGTTTACATAGTAATTCATAAGGCTTGAAAAGCTTAAAAAACCAAGCAGCACGATCAGCAAACCAAACAAAATGATATATAGATATCGGCGGAGCTTTTCTGCAATCTGCAGAACAAAATATTGCAGCATAGAATGGATTCTCCTCTAAAAGTTATAGTAAATAAACGGATTATGGGCTCCTAATATTTCAAAGGACACTGCCCAGAGAAACAGCAGCCCGTAAATCACCGGTTGTAAAATCGCCTTTACTCCTACTGCAAGGGTATTAGTCGATAGTCTTTTCTGTAAAAGCTCTCCCCAGGGAACACAGAAAAACAGACCAAGCAGGAAAAACACGCCATACTCCCGAACCATCCGCATGATCTCCGTATCAACCGAAAGTCTCCCCGCAGAAAGTCCCAGCATTCCCTTTATATATAGGATAGCCCGTTTGATTCCCGGGCTGTTAAATAAGACCCATCCGAAATTGATGGATAACAATGTTGTTATTCGCCAAAACACAGAAACTACGGTTCCTTTTTTTTCAGGCTGTATCAGGAACTTTTCCATACAGAGCATAGCGAAAAACCAAAAGCCCCATACAACAAAGGTGATATTCGCGCCGTGCCAGAGTCCTGTCAGAAGCCAGACTATAAGCAGGTTTAGGATATGCCTGGGTAAGGAGACCCTGGAGCCGCCAAGAGGAATATACACATAATCCCGAAACCATCTTCCCAGAGAAATATGCCACTTGCGCCAGAATTCCGTAACAGAACCGGATAGATACGGATAGTTAAAGTTTTCCTCAAAGGAAAAACCAAACAGCTTTCCCAGGCCGATTGCCATATCGGAATACGCTGAAAAATCATAGAAAATCTGAAGGCTGAAGCTGATGGAACCGATCCAGAGCATCAGAGGGTTGGTGTGATCCGGATTCGCTGCCCAGACCTCCTCTGATATGACCGCAAGGTGATTGGCCAGAATAATCTTTTTGGAAAAGCCCAATAAAAAACGTCGGAAGCCATCCGAAAAGCCCTGAAGCGTTACCCTCCGCTTTACAATCTGATCTTCGATCGTCGAATAGCGGACGATCGGACCGGCGATAAGCTGCGGAAAAAAAGAAATATACAGAGCAACAAACAGGGGATTTCTCTGAACCTTTACCTTTCCGTTATAAACATCAATACAGTAAGATAAGGCCTGAAACGTAAAGAACGAAATACCGATCGGCAGAGGTATGGGAGAAAAATACAACTGTGTGTGAAAAACCGTATTTATCACGCCTACGGTATAATTCAGATATTTAAAAACAAAGAGAAGGGACAGATTGAAAATAATATCTGAGATCAGAAGACTTCTTTTATATACCAGCCTGCCACGATTCTGCATAACATCCATCCCAACCGCAAACGCATAGTTTACCGCGATGGATACAAGCATTACGAAAACAAACCGAGGCTCTCCATAGGCATAGAAAATCAGACTCGCAATCAGAAGAAGATAGTTCCTGTATTCTTCCTTTGCCAGAAAATAAAGAATAACAACGACCGGCAGAAAAATAAACGTAAAGATCAAACTGGAAAAAACCATAACTCTCTTTCCGGAATCCCGAAAGTTTTAGTGATTTACTCATTGCGGCAAAGTGTAAAAAATCTGAGTTTGCTTTTAATATACTGTCTGATTATTAAATAATCATTAAATAGCTTTTCATATTGGCTCATCCGCCCTGTATACAAAGAATCCTCCCGGCATATTTTCCCCAAATTGCCGTATAGAGTCCGGTACCTGATTGTTCATGCCTCTTCTCCCTCTATCATTATCCTTTCTGACAGCATTCATCATTCTCTGAAAGTCGACAGCTTTACTCCGTAAACGGCTGAATCTTCCGGTTTCGCCTTATAGCCGTCCCTGTTCTCCCACATATAGTATTCTTCCCCAACTGTCCATCTATAAAGCCGAAGTATCCATCGCTTCCCATTTCTTTCGTCCATAAGTCGATAGAATCTCTGATCCTCATTGTTCTCCAAAACAGCTATCCGCTTTCAAGTCCTTAAGAGAAGACCTTAAGCGAGAAGCCATGGAGAGAAATCAGCGGTCAAAAATGCTCAGTCAATTTTACAATTATTACAATTTATGAATCATTCGTAGCTCCTTTAGAACACTTTAGAACGATATACGTACTGATGATAATTATATGTGAAAAAATGTTATCGTCTACCTCTCACAAGACACAGGGACGATTCCTTTGTCTTATATAGATATCTGGTCCTGCAAACAGTATAACTTCATTTACAATATCTAAATTGAAAATTTACCGCAATGTATTAAACGTTCATGTAGATAGGATTACAATGATAACACAACATCTCGGAGCTTAGGCTCCGGGCTGTCTTGTAATTCATTCACTGTTCAACGGTTAATGACATATTTCTTTATCATAATTCATTCACTATAGCTATGGAAGACAGAGAACCGTCCCCTGTCTCCCCTGTCTCCCTTCTTTATTCCTCCATTTCAGCCACGTCATTTCCTATATGTTCTATTTCTCAGCCTTTCTTCAAAGTCAGACGACGGCATAGGTCTGTCGTAATAGAAGCCCTGAATTATAAAGCATCCGGCACTGTTTACAAACTTAAGC
>JAFSXN010000016.1 GCA_017444015.1 Lachnospiraceae bacterium
CGCCAAGGTGAATGGGAAGACCCTGGGGATCACTGTGAAAGTGACACAATAGCGAAGCACAGAGCTAAAAGCGATACGGGTATAAAAAGAGCCTCCTGTTTTGTCGGAAAACGGAAAACAGACAACAGACAAAACAGGAGGCATTTTTTGCAGCTGCCCAGGGTAACCGGGCAGTACCATTCTTTTGGCTACTGGGTTACGCTGACTGTAAATACCTCAGTCTCCGCTATCGGTTTCTCATTGATCTCCCAGCAGAAATTATAATCCGTCATTCCGACCGAATCTCCCTTCAGCCGGACCGCGGACTTATTCTTTATCCGGGAAACCGATACAATATCCGAAAACCTTCCGGTATCATATTCCAGAACGGCTCTTGCCGCTGCGAGAGGAGAGCAGGTCTTTGCGTCAAACTCAACGATGACAGACTTTCCTCTTTTCATGGTATAGCCTCCCTGCAGCTTTAATTTCGGCTGAAGAACCGTAACCTCGCAGGGATAATAGATCACTGCTTTATCAGCCTCATCCAGCTGTACCACTGCGTTGATCTCTGTCGTGCCCGGACGGATTCCGGTAACTCTGCCCTTTGCGTCTACACAGGCGATCTTTTCATTGGAGCTTACAAAGCCCACGACCCTTCCATCAGTTATAGTCGAGATCCCTATGTTTTCCGAACCCCAGAACGGAAGTGTCAGAGAGGTTTTGTTGACTACCGGCACCTCGATCTTTGCCTGAACGACGATCGCCTGATTCTTTGCATATACTCCCGTCACAACAGCTGTTCCGTAGGACTTTCCTATGAATTTCCCGGTCTGCTTATCCTTCTCCTTAACGGGTTTGCAGACTGCTTCGTTTTCACTGGTCCAGAGAAAGTCAGCGGGCTTCAGCTTTGTGGTTTTGCCATTAAAGGTCACTGTGACGCTTCCTCCGGGCTTTTTGATCTTAAAGCTCTCGGAAGAAAGCGCGATCTCCGGGATGGAGACAGCGCAGGAATAGGCGTGTCCCGCGGCAATGCCGTAGATACTTGCCTCTCCGGGAAGAATCGGGGTAACGGTACCGCTCTGGTCAACGAGGGCTGTGGAAGGATCGGAGCTTGCCCAGAATACCTGCTCTCCCTTTGGAACTCCCTTTATGGAAAGCTTGAGGCTCCCGCCTGTAAGAACAGTGGCGCTCGTCTTGCTGATGGACATTTTCGGAGCGTTGACCTTTACGGTAAAGCTTGCCGACTTAGAGCCGAAATTGGCGCTGATCACGGTCGTTCCTCCGCTCTTTGCGGTAACAAGACCCTCGTCGCTTACCTCGGCTACGGAGGGCTTGGAGGAGTTCCAGCTGTCGGGACGGTACTCCGGATAGCCGGTCGTAACGTTATTCGCTCCGCTGTAGATCGCTCCGATATCATTAAGTGTAACGGAGCTCTCTAAAACCTGGGGAGGAGAAAGGACAAATACATTGTAGGATTTGCCAAGCTTATGGGTACTCTGTCCGTAATGCGTATTCAATACCTGAACCCATTGAATCGTTGCTGTCCCGCCGGATACCCCCGTTATGTTTCCTCTTCCGTCGTGTTTGGCTATGCCGGGGTTATCTGAAAGGTAGGTCGTAGGGCCTTTAAAAAAATAGGTATTTCCCTGCCATCCCTCCTTGGCAACCTTCTTTGTATCACCGGTATAGTCAAACATATTGATTTTTTGCCCTACTGTGATCGTCGCCGTCATTCCGGACGGGAGATCATCGTAGTTCTTTACCGCGTAGGCGGCCGCGTTTATCAGAACCTCACACTCTGCGGAATCTCCGTCGCAGCTGGCCGTAATATAGGTCATAGTATTCTCGCTGGGTCTTAAGGCGGTAATCTTACAGATGTTGCCATTTGGCTCCACCGAAGCTCCGCTTCCCCCATAGCTCCAGGAGATTTCCTGTGAATCGGCGTTCTCCGGCAGAACCTTCGCGACAAGATAATATTCCTGTCCGGAGGACAGCTCCAGATATGTTTTGCTTAATACCACCGACTCCACCGGCACCGGTTCCTCTTCTTCCTTCTCCTCTTCTTCCTCTTCTTCCTCGGCAGGGGATACCGTTACCTGACAGGAGGAGGATATGGTCTCTCCGCTTTCTGTTGTAAAGCTCGCAGTCACTATGGATGTTCCTTCCGCTGTGCCCCGCACGGTCGCTGTTACGGCGCTTCCGCTGGACTTGCCGCCCCTTATGGAGACCGCCTCCGGATTGCCGCTTACCCAGTCACAGCCGGAAAGAAAGAATGTTGCGGGCTGTATTGTACCGCTTATGGTCCTCGTTTCCCCTACTTCAAGAGAGATTTCACTTTCGTTCAGAGTCAGACTGACGGCAACGGGTTCCTCCGCACCGGAGCGCTGAAGACTCAGACTGCTGTTCTTTCCGGTGGGCAGCGTATTATAATAGGTAAAGGAATTATAATCCAGATAAGAACCGGGAAGAATAATCTCAACCCCCACAGGAACATTGATTGGGGTAACTATGGAGGTTAGAGCGGTAAGATCCGTTGATTTCTCGTCCTCCGGGCTGCTTGCCACGTAACCTAACATTTCCTCACAGGAAGTCACGTTTCTCAGATCGAGCCCGCTTAAATCCAGGCTTACCAGGTTTTTGCAGCCCTCCAGCATTCTGCTGACATCCACAGGCATGATTTTCTTTTTAGAAAAAAACGCTATCTTCTTCAGTCTGCTGCAGTTCTGGAACATTCCCCTCATATTCTCAAGCTTTGGCAGATACAGGGCATCAAAGCCCTCGATGGACGCAAGGTTATTGCAGCCTGCGAACATATGCTCCGTGTTGGTCAGCTTCGATGGGTTCCATTTCGATATATTGAGGGCGGATAAGGCGTGGCAGCTCCGGAACATGAACGCCATATCGGTAACGCCTGTCACGTTCATTCCGCTCATATCGACTTCCTCCAGAGCGGAGCAGTTATAGAACAGATCCCTCATATTTTCAGTTGCGGAGGTATCCATTCCCTTGATATCAACCGATTTTAACGCGCCGAGAAACTGAAACAGCCCCCGGATGCTTGCGGCTGCCTTAACTCCTTTTTTCACGGTCACGGATTCCGTGTCCGCCGGAAACGTTAAAAGCCCCTCATCATACTCATCCTGGGTGCCGTCCTCTCCGGAGCCTGAGCCAGCGTAGGCCGAAGTTCCCTGAAGGATCGTTTTATAGGTTTTTCCGCCGGCCTGATAGGAGGCATTTACTGTAATGTCCTTTCCGCTGCCCTGATATTTCTTCAGAATAACGGATTTCTTATCGGAGCTTATTTCATACTCCCAATCGTCAATAGACAAGCCGTTTGTACCCAGGAGGTCGATCTCAGTGTCAGATATCCCGATCTCCGGCTCACCGAGCTCCTCTTCTGCGGCCGGAACTTCAAACGGCTCGTCTATGCCTTTCTGTTCCTCCAAAATATCTGACTCTTTTGCGATTTCCTCCGGAGAAATAAGGTCTTCCTCCGGCTCTATCACAGTATCTTCGTATTCAAGAGCGGGATTATTCTGCTGCCCTTCCTCCACAGCTTCTGTCTTAACTTCATCCTCTTCGGCGCTCAGAGCTTCGTAAGACTCTGCCGCTATGGTATCCTCCGCTTCCAGGGCGACTGCTTCCTCTGCCAGAGCATAAACCCTTACGGACGGGATTGTCAGGCTGGCTGCTAACAGCAGGCAGAGAACGACGCGCCCCGCACCTTTCATACAGAACCATTTTTTTCCTTGCATATGATCACTTCTCCTTTCACTTAAAGATCCCACAGCTTGTGATATAGGAAACGAATTTATTCGTTTCCTATTGCGCCGATTGCGGAGTGCTGAAAGCGCCTTCCTTACCGCGATCGTGCGCATCAATTATTATCGCAAACGAATTTATACTGGTTAACGATTTTCGTTGCCGATCAACCGGACTCGCAAACGCAATTCCAGTACGTTTACTTTATCAAAAACGGCAATTAATTGCGTTCGCGAGTATATTTAATTCGTTTACGATAAAGATCACGGTTTCCTTCAATATCCAAGATAGCACAGATGGGTCTCCATTACAATTATGTCACTGAAAATTGCACGACAGCAAATGGCACAGTTTTTTATCACAGAAACGCGCAGTCTTATAATAAACGCAGATATTTTGGGCGTTTGCGAGTCCAGATAATCGGCAATGGAAGGCATTAACAGGTATTAACAGTTATTTCCGTTTGTTATACGGACGGATTCGCGCAGGATGAAAGGAGGATCTTATGGATCTGAAAAGGAATAGAAGCCCGTTTTACCGCATGCTTTCTATATTTCTCGTCGTGGCACTGATCGTTGAGATTTTGCCCCCGATCAGGGTCTTTGCAGAGGCTTCGGAGGGGCTTTACGGCGGGAGCGTAAGCTTTCAGGGCGTTACAGCCCGTGTGATCTCCGATCACCAGGACGGAACCTATCATTACCTTACCTTATCGGGGGAAAGGGAGGAAGGGAGCCCCGAGTATCTCAGCTCATATTGCTATTTATTGTATTCCCCCTCAGAAAAATGCTTTTCTACGGGCTCCGACGGAAAGCCGAATTATTGCGAGCTGTACGAGAATGAGGAATACGGAGGCTATAGAGGCAGCCTTTCCTTCAGGGAGGAGACCGGAGAAAACGGAGGGCTTATCTCTGACTGGGAGCTTTTCTGTATACGGGTGGGAGATCCACAGACCCCAAGCCATGGAGGGATCAGGGCCTTCTTCGGGAGCAGCGCGCTGGGTTCTATAATCCGGGGAGAGCTTCCTCTTTCCATAGTGGGCAATCAGGAGGTTGCGGGAGTCCATGCCTTTTATCCGGCAGGAAGCTTTGCTGTAACCGGAGAACGGGAGTCTGTCAGCGTAAACGGGGCAGGAGGAGAGTATCACGGAGATCCGGTTTCTCTTTTCTTTACGCTGCCGGATATGAAGGAGCGGGCCTATGATATCCGCCTTCTTCATGCTTTTTGGGGATCGGACAGGAGCCTTTGCGTGTCCGGAGCGGGAGAAGGCGAGCGTTATTTCGCCGCAGCCTATGATGAAGAAGGGCGGCTTTTGGAGGTAAAGGAGCTTACGGATAAGGAGGATGATGAGACCGGTCCGGTACCGTCTTCAAGCACGGTCATTGAAAAACGGGAGGAGGCTGCGGAAATTAAGCTCATAGGGCTTGACCGGAATTTCGCGCCTCTGTCCTACGATCTGACAAAGCCCGAAGCGGATCCCATCGAGGAGGCTTCGGTCGGAACTCCAGGAGAAGCGGGCTCTGCTTCTGTCAGCATCGCGGGAACAGATTCCTCCGGGGAGCTGCTTCTTGAGAGTGCCAATAAGCCGGTACCTTATGAGAATACCCGTACTATAGCCATGGTAGATGCCTCCATGCAGGGAGGCGAGCTTTCCGGGGTCGCGGAGTTAAGAATCAAATACCAGAGCGATAGCGTAAGCGGGGAAACATATTCGCCCTCAGAGCTCCTTCCCGGCTATTATAATCCGGAAACCGGAGAGTGGGAGACGCCGGTATATTACATCGAAGAAGATACTCATGAGGTAGTTATCCTGACGGATCATTTCTCGACCTTCGGGCTTTTTGAGATAGAAGGAGGCGGAAAGTAGGCTTTGAATTCAGTATAACTATTCTGATTACTCATAGCATAATTCTCCTTTCTGAGCAAATACCAGCAAACGAAGATTTCCTATCGTTTACCGTTTACGAAATACCGGCAGGAGTTATGCTTTTTTTCCTGCCTACCATGTTTTGGGATTCATAAGCAGGAATTTCAGAATAGAGAAAAGAACTTCAAGACAGCATCCGGAGGGAGCCTTATATGAGAAAAACTGCTTATGTGGGTAGTATAGCACAGCAGTTATAAAATGTCTTATATTTTTTGGGGATTTTTGGGGATTTAAAGGGAGTGCTCCTAAATCGGTACGTTTATCCTAATGAGATTTTCAAGATGTATGGACTTTTTTCGAAGATACTGGTATAATCAAACCGTTGTTTTTAAATCGTTTAAATTTGAAAAGGGGAAACCGCATGTGAAATACAAGAGCGAGGTATACCGGAGCTTAACGCTGATACTGCAATTTGGTATTAATATGCTGGTTCCCATTTTTTTATGCTCCTATGTCGGCTGGTGGGTCGATAAGAAGCTTCAGACCTCGTTTGTATTTATCCTGATGTTTTTCCTGGGAGCGCTTGCCGGGGGGCGGAATGTCTACCGAATGGCGAAGCAGATCTTCGGAAGAAAAGCGGAAACGCATGAGGATATGGAGGGGCGGAAGTGAGGAGGCTCCTTTCCAATGAAACGCTTGCGGAGCTTCTGACCGGGATCGGCGTTTGGGGGATCCTCGTACTTATCGTGGTTCTGATCGTTTCGGAGAGGAAGCTGTACGGAACGGTGGGCCTGATCGTCGGAATCGGACTGGCAGCGTTTTATGCCGTAAATCTCTATACGACGATTGACGCTTCTCTGGAGCTTGACGAGAAGGGCGCGACGGCTTATACGAGGAAGAAATACCTGATCCGGTATCTGGTGGTCTGTATCGTCTATATCGCTCTGGCGCTTACGGATATCGGAAGCCTGTTTTCCTGCTTTGCGGGGATCCTTGGAATAAAGATCGGGGCGTATTTGCAGCCCTTTGTCAGAAAATATATTTATAAAAGAATCGATCCTCCGGGAGAGGCGCTGCCATCGGAAGACGAGGCAGAGGTGAAGGAAGCCGCCGGAGACGAAGATAGTTCAGATAGAATAAGGGAGAACGGATAAGAGCATGAGCTATATTCTGTTAGCGTCAAACGAACCCGATTTTATGATAAAAGGGATTTTTTCCTATCAGCTGTTCGGACAGACGGTCTGGATTACGACGACCCATGTCTGTACGCTGATCGTTATGATCCTGCTTCTGACCTTTGCGGTCTGCGTCAACCGGAAGATCAGACAGACCGATCCGTACGACGCTCCGCCGATGCTTGTCAATATCGCCGAGTTTATCCAGGAATTCCTGAATAATATGGTGGACGGCGTGATGGGGAAGAACGGCGCGAAGTTTGTCAACTATATCAGTACGATCGCGATCTTTATCCTTATCAGTAATATTTCGGGACTTCTGGGCTTGCGGCCGCCGACAGCGGACTACGGCGTGACCTTCCCCCTCGGCGTTATTTCTTTCTGCCTGATCACCTTTAATAAATTCAAATGGCAGAAGCC
Organism: Lachnospiraceae bacterium; assembly: GCA_017444015.1. Lineage (GTDB taxonomy): Bacteria > Bacillota > Clostridia > Lachnospirales > Lachnospiraceae > UBA2868. Next base: position 7,201 of record JAFSXN010000016.1, read on the forward strand.
AATCGGAGTACTGAAGGGACTCTGCGATCCATGGCCCTTCTGGCTGCCGATCAATTTGATCGGAGACTTTGCTGTTCCGATCTCTCTGTCCCTGCGTCTTTTTGCGAATATCCTTTCAGGGACGGTTATGATGGCGTTATATTACGCGCTGCTTCCGTTCTTTGTAAAGATCGGGATTCCCTCGGCGCTGCATATATACTTTGATCTGTTTTCGGGAGCGATCCAGACCTATGTATTCTGTATGCTGACGATGACCTATATTTCAGATGCCATCGGGGAATGAGGATGCGGTCGGAGTTTTAAAATATACTCGCGAACGCAATTAATTGCCGTTTTTGATAAAGTAAATGTACTGAAATTGCGTTTGCGAGTCTGGTTGATCGGCAACGAAAAGTGTTAACCAGTATAAATAACAGCGTTTCTTGTTAATAACGGATGCAATTTAATATTTCGTTTTACATATTCTTATTATTTTAAGGAGGATTTATTATGAACATTTCAGGAGTGGAATTCATTAAGGGCTGTTCTGCTATCGGCGCCGGTCTTGCTTTGATCGCCGGTATCGGCCCCGGTATCGGCCAGGGTATCGCGGCTGGTCATGCGGCGGCAGCGGTCGGAAGAAATCCGGGCGCGAGAAGTGATATTACCTCTACGATGCTTTTGGGACAGGCTGTTGCGGAAACAACGGGTCTTTATGGTCTGCTTGTCGGCATGATCCTTATCTTTGTTCAGCCTTTAGCGAAGTAAAAAGGAGGAAGGCACTTGGAACCATTATGGAACGCTGTGCTGTTAAGCGACACAGGAGAAACGATGGAACGATTGTTTGACTTGGACTTCCAGCTTCTGCATGACGCGGCATGGTCTGCGCTTGCGGTTTTTATCCTGTTCCTTGCCATGTCCTATCTTCTGTTCAATCCGATCCGTGAGCTTCTTGAAAAGCGCCAGGCCAGGATCAGAGAGGATCTGTCTTCTGCCGCGAAGGATAAGGAGGAGGCGGCTTCCTTAAAGACGGAGTACGAGGGAAAGCTCCGCGACGTCGAGAAGGAGACCGAGGCGATCCTTTCGGAGGCCAGAAAGAAAGCCCAGGCGAATGAGCATCGTATCGTTGATGAGGCGAAGGAAGAGGCCAGCCGGATCATCAGGCAGGCGGAGGAAGAGGCGAAGCTCGAAAAGCAGAAGGCGTACGACGAGATGAAGAACGAGATGATCCAGATCGCGTCGCTGATGGCTGGAAAGGTCGTCAAGGCTTCGATTGATACGACGATTCAGGACAGTCTGGTGGAAGAGACGCTGAAGGAAATAGGTGAGACGACATGGCAAAGCTGATTTCTAAGACCTATGGTGATGCCCTGGTTGAAATAGCAACGGAGAAAAATGATCCTGACCGCGTAGACAGCCTGTATACAGAGGTTCTTTCCTTTCGAAAGATCCTGGATGAGAACCCTGATTTTACAAGACTGATGAATCACCCGAAGCTCTTAAAGGAGGAGAAGGTGAAACTGCTTACGGATGTTTTCTCAGGAAGACTTGATGAGGATCTTCTGGGGCTTCTTCGGGTCGTGATCCTAAACGATCGTTACGCGGAAATCGATTCCATTTTAGATTATTTTATTGACGCGGTGAAGGAATACAAGGGGATCGGTGTGGCAAAGGTCATTACCCCCTTTGCTCTGTCCGAGCCGCAGAAGGAAGCGGTGCGGGAAAGACTGCTTGCTACGACCCGCTATTCCTCGATGGAAATGAACTACGAGACGGACGAGTCGCTGATCGGCGGTATGGTGATACGGATCGGGGACCGGGTCGTCGATTCGAGTATCCGTTCCAGGCTTGAGTCGTTAAGGAAGAGTCTGGTCAACGGATAAAGTTTATGTGTGTTTTGAGCATATTATTATAAAGGGAAGGGTAGTTCCATGAATTTAAGACCGGAGGAAATTAGTTCCGTAATCAAGGAACAGATCAAAAGATATCAGGATGTCCTTGAGGTTTCGGAGGTTGGAACAGTAATCCAGGTGGCGGACGGAATCGCCCGTGTGCATGGATTGGAAAAGGCGATGCAGGGTGAGCTTCTGGAGTTTCCG
>JAFSXN010000178.1 GCA_017444015.1 Lachnospiraceae bacterium
GGAGGTCAGATAACCCTCCAGAGAGCCATACATCTCTTCTTTTATATAGGTAAGGACTTCACAGGCGAGATCAATAAGAAAGCCCTTCGCCTGAGATGCCGTTCGAAGAGATCGAAAGTAGGTATAATCAATCAGGTAGGATTCCCGGTTCTCAAACCATTGCTTGATCATTTCGTAGCGAAACCGGATATACTCCTCTTTCGTCTGGAAATCCTCTGAGATTACGGGAGAACCTACCTGCTTCAAAAAGAAATAATTCTCCGCTTCGGAAGTTACAAGACGCTTATTATTCTTTGTCGGCTTATGCCCGTCGATCAATAACTCCTCCTTGATCAGTCCGAACCAATATTTTTTCTGGGCTCTGCGCTGTTCCGAGTATTTTTTCAGGGCTGTATCAATATTGGAGGAGCCTGTGACACCGATTTCGATTGTATAAAAGATCATCTGCGTCAGATCGAGCTCAAGGACACGGAGCTTTCTCTCGGTGCACCACTCTCCCATCTCCAAATAGATACGACTTTTTAGTTCAAAATCATCAAGGAAGATATTGCGATAGAAGGATTGGATCTTATCCGAGATATTTTCCTCTATGATATTTGTAATAGTTTCAAGATTATTTGCTCGTTCCATAACGTGAAAAAGAAAACGGTTTTGATTTACTATTGGATTGTTCTGCTCCCGTTTCCCCTTGTAACCACAATATTTTGTGGGTTTATACTTGATTTAATACTATATTTTTATTAGAATAATGTCAAGCACAAAAACCAATTATTGAATGGAGCAATTATTTTGAATTCAATATTGGTATTTGGAGGGTACGATGGAAGAATATAAACCGATGTATGTCAGCAATAAGAAAACGAAACAAAAGGGGGATACGATCTCAGCCTTTATGCCTTCAAACGATCCGGAAGAGAAAGAAAAAACGGATCCTGAGGCCCCTCTAAAGGGAAAGGTGGAGGGAGGATCGATGTTCTATAAGACCGGAGATGTTGCGGAGGAGCTTCATATCACGGATCAGGACGTAAGGAATTACGCACAGTTTTTTGAGGATGTTTTAAAGATCGAAAAAACTCCTTCCGGACATCGGCGCTTTACAAGAGAAAATATCGATCAGCTGGCTTCGATCTTGCGGTTGAAACAGGAAAATAATTATACCTTTGAGCAGATTAGGGATCTGATGCGTTCGGATGAGGGAAAGATCGTTACTGCAGGGGATGATCTTTCAAGGCTTCGAGAGCTTATGTCCTGGACTCTTTCTCAGATGAGTACGGTTGTTAAAAGTGAGGTTTCCGCTGCGATCTCGGAGCGCGAGCTGGCTTTGGAAGACAAGTACGCCAGTCAAAACGCTGCTCTTCTTGAGGATAAGAAAGAGAAGGAAAAGGAACTGGATCGGATCAGATCGGAGCTTGAGGATGAAAAAAGAAGGAAGGAAGAAGCTGAAACTGAAAATGATCGGATGAAAGCCAGGGAAGAGGAAAAAGAAAAGGAAATCGCTTTACTTCAGGAAGAAAATGAAAAAATGAAAAGAGAATTAGAGGAGCTTTCGAAGAGAAAATGGTATCAATTCTGGAAATAGAGAGATATTAATGTAAAGGTTTGAATTAAAGCAATAAATTAGCAAAAATCCAATTATTGAATAATAACAGGGCAAAGCAATAACAATTTAACGATATTGAATTAGCGGATTATCAAAGCAAAGACAACTTTATACTTTTTGGTTTGTTTAACTTAGATCGAATGAATTCATAGCGATCAAAGCAAAAACAAATAAATGATATTGCAATGAGTTTGGACTGGCGCAAAGAAATCCGACTTATACGATAACACGTCGAGGAAACCAATAAAAATAGCTCAAAGCAATAATTGGAAAACATATAACGGGGACATAAATGGATAATAAATGGATATAAGATGGGAATACAAATGGTATATATCGAGTAGATAAAGGGGTTATAATGGTTAATAAAAGGAAATAAGCAGGATAATGTATTGACAAATCATTAAGAAAAGAATAAGATGATTCAGGCATTAAGAACATTAAAAACCAGATGTTACAAAATGATAAGGCACAAAGAACTATTATACTCGCGAACGCAATTAATTGCCGTTTTTGATAAAGCAAACGTACTGGAATTGCGTTTGCGAGTCCGGTTGATCGGCAACGAAAATCGTTAATCAGTATAAATAAAAAAATATAGACCGGAAAGACCGAAAAGGAAACAAAAGTAGACCGTAGAGTCAGTTTTTCAAACTAATTTACGCGCTGATCGCACGTGTGAATTTGAAGTATCGCACTTCAGGAGCTTAAAAAGGAGTTTAAAATATGCTGAGCTTCCAAAAAAATAATAGGGGGATGAAGAAATGAAAAGACCAAAAATCAGAATTGCAGTAGACCCGGGGTTTTCCTCGATCAAAGTTATTTGCGAGGGGATCATATTTTCCCTTCCCTGCGATGTGATCGAGAATACAGGAAAGGAAAATAACTTCCTCTCGGACAAAAAGGAAAACTATGCCGCGGTGCAGGTGTTCGGGAAAACCTATATTATAGGAGAGTACGCCAGGAAGCTGCTTCTTGAGAATAACCGTCAGAGACAGCAGGATCTGGAATATGGCGTACTCAGTGACTTCGAACGGTTTGGCACGACGAATTTTGAAGTTTCTATGATGACAGCGATCGGAATGGGTCTGGTAAAATACTGTGAGCTTTCTCAGGAAAAGGGTCTGGAAACCAAGGTAACGGTCGATCAGCTGAAAAACTGTGATATCTATCTAGCGATCGCGATCCCGCACGCGGTTTACGCGGAAGGAGCAGGCGGTCCGGCAGGCCTGATCCGGGAAAGAGTATACGGTCATAAGGCCTTTACTCTGGAACTTGCGGAGGGCAGCTATTCCCTGGACTTTGATATAAAGCAGGATTGCGCCTATAAGATGCAGAGTCAGGTTATCGCGGCCCTGTTAGGAGCACTGTACGATGAAGACGGACAGGCGATGAATATCCTGGATGCCAACGAAAAGAGCAAGCCGATCTTAGTGATAGACGGCGGTTATAAAACGGTTGGAATCTTTAAGCTGTCTCAGACAGATACCGTAGAGGACGCGGAAAGCAATTCCGAGTTTGCCATGGTTAAGGTCGATGAGAAGATGGCAGGGATCCTGAACAGTAAGGGAAGAGAGGATATCAAGCCCTATAATATACAGGAGTTATACGAAAGCAGAGAGGAGATCGCGGTAATTGAGGAAGGAAAATCACAATATATGACGATCACAAAGGACAGGGACCGCATCATTGAGGAATACTGCCAGAAAATGATCGATTATCTCTGCGAAAAGTATAATAATCTGATCGCGATCAAGCAGATCTTGATTACCGGAGGGACCGGCGCGGCTTATTATGATTCGTTTGTAGAATATATCAATACAAATGATAAAATGGCGCATCTTAGAGGAAAGGTTAAGCTTGCGGAATATAAGTTTATGGGCCAGAAAATATCCCCTGTTTTCGCTGTCGTAGCGGGAATCTACAAGCAGTTTAAGCGCTATCTGGAGAATAACGGGACAGAGGAAAAATAATGTCAAATTATCTTGAGATCCTCTTAACTGCGGAAAAGGATGCAGAGCTGGTCCGGTTTCTGGAAATGAATAAAGGATCGGATGTTTCCGCCTTACTAGTGTGTGCCCTTGAATATTATATAGAGACAGGGGAGTACCTGACGATCGGAAAGGTATGTCTCAAAACAGTTCTTCCTGCCGGGAAAATCAGAAAAGCGATCTATGTGCCGAGGACTTCCTCTGTCTGGAAATGGGCAGAGGAGTTAAAGGCTGCAAAGCGAGGACTGATGACGATCAAGATCCGAAAGGTCCTGAAAGAAAGCCTGTTAGTTACCGAGGATCCTGTAGAGGAATTTACAGAGGATCCGGAGGTCTGTATCCTTCGTCTGTATGATAAACAAAAGGACACGGTAAAGGCAGGAGAGGAGATATCTGAACAAAGAGACAGAAGTATAAGCTCTGAGGTTCGTGAAAATATAGAGATTGAAGGAGACACAGCGGAAAAAACTGAAAATTTCAGCAAAGGGACAGGGATACAGGCATCTAATCTGATGGACTCCTTAATGCCGCCCGCGATGTGAGTCTGACCACGTTTCCTTTTGTTTTTCCAGCTGTCTGTTGGCAAAAGCGGTATATTCATTGGATACTGAGCTTTCATCGGAGGAAGAGTCTTTCTTTTTTCCTGAATGGGAGGATTTGGCAAGCCTTTTTTTGCCGGAACGGGAAGAATTAACCGCCTTCTTCACGGAAGTAGAGGAAGCAGCTTTATTCGAAGGATCTACCGTGTCCGGGACGTTTTGTCCGCCAGAGCCATTTTTTACAATGGCTTCAAGGTATGCTGGAAAGATCTTTCCGTGATCCTTTCCGAGCTGATAGAGTTCTAAGATCTGTTCGCTGTTATATTCATAAACCGTAATGAGCTTCAACAGGAAAACCCTGTCCTTTTCCGATAGAGAGATTTGCATCTTACCTTCGAGCCTCTCTGAAAGATCGGCGAGGCTTTCCTGGTTTTCTATATAAGCAGGGATATCCGAAAGAGAGAGCTCGTTCCCAAGAGAAATCTTATTGGTCGTAAAGTCTTCACCAGTCATATTCTGTAAAATCTATAATTGTAAACGCAAATACAAGCAATCGCATCTTATCTGCGATTCGCGAGTCTATGTTGAACTTCCATTATTTCATTATAGCATAAATCACCCAATTTTGATATAAACACTCCTATGAGCGCCTGGCCATGATCGGCAGGGCGCACCGGGACAGCTATGAGACGTATTAAGGGAAAGAAGTTCGGGGCCCTGTCCGATTGACTAATAGAGGCGATTATGCGATACTATAGCAGATAAAACGAAAGAAACAGGACAGAGGGGAGGAGCCGGAGCTTGAAAAAAATACTGGTAACGGGATGCAACGGGCAGCTCGGACGGGCGATCCAGAGGGAGTACGGAGATTCGGTCGAATTCATACTGACCGATGTATTAAAGCTTCCCGGAGCAGAGAAGTTAGATATTACAAATATAGACGAGGTAGTTGCTTTCGTTCGGGAAAAACGTCCGGAGGTCATCATAAACTGCGCGGCCGCGACCAATGTGGACGGCTGTGAGAAGGATATTGATTTTGCCTACCGGGTCAACGCCATCGGGCCGAGAAATCTTTCCATTGCGGGGACCGAAGTTGGAGCGAAGCTCATTCATGTCAGTACAGACTACGTTTTTCCTGGGAATGATCCCAGACCGCTTACGGAATTCGATAGACCGGATCCGATCAGCGCCTACGGAAGAACCAAATATGAGGGCGAAAAATTCGTGCAGAGCTTTGCGAAGAACTGGTTTATCCTTCGGACTGCCTGGTTGTATGGGGACGGAAAGAATTTCGTAAGAACCATGCTTTCGCTTTCGGAGAGCCACGAGGAGCTGAGCGTAGTGGACGATCAGATCGGATCGCCGACCTCTGCCTCTGAGCTTGCGAGGATGATCCGTTTTCTGGAGCCCACCGAGAATTACGGCCTGTTTCATGCCACCTGCGAGGGCAGTACAAGCTGGGCGGATTTTGCGGAAGAGATCTTTTCTCTTAAAGGAAAGGCGACGAGGGTAAAGCACGTTTCCAGCAAACAGTACAAGGAAATGAATCCGGCCAGTGCCGACCGGCCGGCGTACTCTATCCTGGAAAACTATATGATCCGGCTGACGAGTGATTTCAGGATGAAAGAATGGCATACCGCGATCGAAGAATATCTGAAAACAGAGCCATAAAACGGCAGAGGGAGAGAAAGCTATGAGAACTTATCTGGTTACCGGCGGAGCAGGCTTTATCGGCTCCAATTACATTCACTATATGTTCCGTAAATATGACCGCGAGATACGGATCATCAACGCCGACGCGCTGACCTACGCGGGAAACCTTGAAAATTTAAGGGATATTGAAGCCAGGGATAATTATACGTTTGTCAGGGCGGATATTACCGATAAAGAAGCGATCGAAAGGATCTTTCAGGAGAATGACATCGACCGGGTCGTACATTTTGCGGCAGAGAGCCACGTTGATCGGAGTATAAAAAACCCGGAGGTGTTTGTGCATACGAATGTGCTTGGGACCGCGGTCATGCTCAACTGCGCGAAGGCCGCCTGGGAGCTTCCCGATGGGTCCTTTAAGGAGGGGAAGAAGTTTCTGCACGTTTCAACGGATGAGGTTTACGGGTCGCTTCCCGACGACGGCAAAAGCTATTTCTATGAAACGACGCCCTATTCCCCGCACAGCCCGTATTCCGCCAGTAAGGCCGGCTCGGATCTGCTTGTAAAGGCATATATGGACACCTACAGGTTTCCTGCGAATATCACGAATACCTCCAACAATTACGGGCCGTACCAGTTTCCGGAGAAGCTGATCCCGCTCCTCATTAATAACGCGCTTCAGGGGAAGGAGCTTCCGGTTTACGGCGACGGTCTGAATATTCGGGACTGGCTCTATGTGGACGATCACGCCAAGGGGATCGATATGGTCCAGGAGCAGGGAAGACTTTTTGAAACCTACAATATCGGAGGCCATAACGAGAAGCGGAATATTGAGATCGTAAACCTTGTGATCGAAACGCTTTTGGAGGAGCTGTCCGATGACGATCCGAGAAAAAAGAACGTTTCGAAGGATCTGATCAGGTATATCGAGGACCGGAAGGGCCATGACCGCCGTTATGCCATCGCGCCGGACAAGATTAAAAAGGAGATCGGCTGGGAGCCGGAAACGAGGTTTGAGGACGGGATCAGGAAAACGATCCGGTGGTATCTTTCCAACCAGGGGTGGCTTGCAAACGTGACGAGCGGAAGCTATCAGAAATACTATGAGGAAATGTATCGGGGCTGAGGCGCAAAGCGGGAACAAAGCCGTTTACAGGAGGAAGCTATGAAGGGAATTATTCTTGCGGGCGGAGCCGGAACGAGACTCTATCCGCTGACAAAGGCCATCAGCAAACAGATCATGCCGGTGTACGACAAGCCGATGATCTACTATCCCCTCTCGACGCTGATGTTAGCAGGGATTAGAGAGGTTCTGATCATCTCTACCCCAAGAGATCTGCCGGTTTTTAAGGAGCTGCTTTCAGACGGCTCGCAGCTTGGAATGGATATTCAGTATGCGATCCAGGAGGTCCCCAGGGGACTTGCGGATGCCTTTATCATCGGAGCGGATTTCATCGGAGGAGACGCGGCAGCGTTGGTACTCGGAGATAACATTTTTTACGGGCAGAGCTTTTCCGCTGTTTTAAAGAATGCTTATGACCGGACCGAAAACGAGGGCGGCGCTACGATCTTCGGGGTGTACGTCAGAGATCCGAGAGAGTATGGCGTCGTTGAATTTGACGGGGAAGGGAAGGCGCTTTCGATCGAGGAAAAGCCGGAGAAGCCCAAGAGCAACTACGCTGTTCCGGGGCTGTATTTTTATGATAACGATGTGATCGAGATCGCTAAGAACGTAAAGCCCTCCGCCAGAGGAGAGATCGAGATCACGACGGTCAATAATGAGTACCTGAGGAAAGGCAGGCTGTCGGTGGAGAAGCTGGGACGCGGCTTTGCATGGCTTGATACGGGGAATCACGATATGCTCTTAAAGGCTTCGGAATTTGTAGCTTCAATTCAGAAGCGGCAGGGGCTTTATGTTTCCTGTATCGAGGAGATCGCCTATAAGAGAGGCTTTATTACAAAGGAGGAGCTGGTAGAACTGGCGGGACCGCTTCTGAAAACTGAATACGGACAGTATCTGATCGAGGTATCGAAAGGTCTGTAAAAAAACAATAAAACGGGAGAGAGAGATGGGTAAGATCAGGGTAACGGATAACTGCGGCGGGATCGAGGGCTTAAAGGTGATCGAACAGGCGGTCTACGGAGACGAGCGCGGTTATTTTATGGAGACCTATAATTATAATGACTTCAAGGAGGCCGGCATCGATTGTGTTTTTGTTCAGGACAACCAGAGCGCGAGCAAACGGGGAGTCCTAAGAGGTCTGCATTTTCAGATCAATTATCCGCAGGACAAATTAGTCCGGATCGTAAGCGGAGCGGTTTATGATGTGGCGGTGGACCTAAGGGCAGGAAGTGCAACCTTCGGAAAGTGGTTTGGGATCGAGCTTACGGCGGAGAATAAGAAGCAGCTTTTTATCCCGAGGAATTTTGCCCACGGGTTTTTAGTTCTGTCCGATTACGCCGAATTCTGCTATAAGGTCACGGATTTCTATCATCCCAATGATGAAGGGGGTCTGATGTATAACGATCCGGAGATCGGTGTCAGATGGCCGCTTGAGGGCTTTCGTGAGGAGGATCTGATCCTGTCTGATAAGGATAAGGTCCATCCTTCTTTTTCGGAATTCAAAAAGAATCGAGGGTACGGCGATATATAGAGGTTGTTCGGCTTCCTGAGCTTTGAGCCGGTTCAGGGTCTCGGCTGTTTACGCAGGCAGGGTAAGAGTGACAGAGGATGGAAAAGGATATATTAAGCGAGATATGGCCGGAGTGGTCGGTAGAGCGTAAGATCGGAAAAGGGGCCTACGGTGTCGTCTATGAAGCGAAAAGGACGGATCATACTGTAGAAAGCAAGGCCGCGATCAAGGTGATCACGATCCCGGAAAGCGAGTCGGAGTTAGCCTCGCTCCGGGCGGAGGGACTGTCCGAGGACGATACGAAGAAATATCTCGAAGGGATCGTCAACGACTTTGTCAAGGAGATCCAGCTGATGGAATCCTTTAAGGGGGTTCAGAACATTGTCAGCGTGGAAGATTATAAGGTCGTGGAAAAAACGGGCGAAACGGAGATCGGCTGGACCATTTATATCCGGATGGAGCTTCTGACACCGTTTAACGACTATATCGCGGATAAGACCATGACCGAGGAAGAGGTCATAAGGCTGGGCACGGATATCTGTACTGCTTTAGAGCTCTGCGCCAGACAGAAGGTCATCCATCGGGATATCAAGCCGGAAAACATTTTTGTCAATCAGTTCGGTGATTATAAGCTGGGTGACTTCGGGATCGCAAGGAAGCTGGAGAACGTTACGGGCGGACTTTCCCAGAAGGGCACCTATAATTATATGGCGCCGGAGGTGGAAAAGAGCGGACAGTACGATCTGACGGTCGATCTGTATTCTCTCGGACTGGTCCTGTACCGGCTTTTAAACAATAATCTGCTGCCGTTTTTGACCAGCGAAAATCAACTGAGTCCCAATGGACGGATGGAAGCGGTCAGAAAGCGGATGGACGGAATGGAGTTTCCGCCTCCCAAGGAAGCATCCTCCGCCATGGCACAGGTTATATTGAAGGCCTGCGCGTACGAACCCTCAAACCGCTATCAGAGCGCAACAGAGATGAAACGCGCGCTTGAGAAGGTGTTAAGCGGAAGGATTTCGGAAGAGGAAGATCCTCTGAATAAAACCATGTCTGTCCGCAGGGCAGAAGTAAAGGGAATCGATCCGGACGCGACGACCGCCGTACAGAGAGCGCCGCAGGCTCCTTTGCAGGAGAGCTCAGATGACAGGGTAATCCATGTATTCGGAGCCGAAAAAAAGCTGCCGCCCCCGAAGATTCTTGCCGCAGCTGCCGGAGCCCTGGTTCTGGTGATCCTGGTCGTTGTACTGGCTGTAAGCGGCGGGAAGGATAAGAAGAAAGAAGAAACTAAAACTGCCGAAACAGAAACCGGTATTGAAGAGGTTGCCGTTACGCCGGAGCCGTCTCCCAAGGTAGAAGGCCCGATCGGGGTACCGCCTGAAGTAACCGCTACAGGAGTCCCTTTGGATGAGACACAGAAGGAAGAGATCGCGGTCGCAGCAATCTTGGAGGAAGCGAAGAAATCCGCGGATGAAGGCGAATATTTCGTAGCGCTTTCGATTATTAAAACGGCCAGAGAACAGTATCCGGAGAATAAGGAGTTAGAAGAAACCCATGATTCCTATGCGGCGGAATATAAAGAAGCCGCTATGGCGGACATCAATGAAAAGCAGGAGAGAGGGGATCTGATCGGCGCGACGGCAAAGCTCACGGAGGCCTCTACGATGCTTCCTGAGGACGAAGAGCTGAAGGAGTTGTCGAAAGAGGTCGAGGCTGCTCTTGGGTCGTCTCTTGTAACGGAGGAGGGAACGGGAGAGGAGACGGAACTGACCGGAGCAGGAGAGGAGATTCTCCAGGGCTTAAGCGGTCTGAGCGAGGAAGAGCCGGAGGAGACGACGCAGACGGCGGGAACGCAAACGCAAAAGGTCTATCTGTTTGATTATGTTCCAACCGATGTGACGTATGCCTATCTGTGTATGTTGAATAACGATCTGAGCCAGAGCTGGAAGTGGAATCTGTCCTATTATTTCTATCCCTACGATTATTCCAGTGACTGGAAGATGCAGTCCGGAGGAAAGACCTATACCAAGGGCATGGCGATCACGGCGGCTACCGGTTACGGATACGCTACGGAGATCTATTACGGCAATATGGGCGGAAAGTTTCAGAAGCTGACGGGCAAGGCTGCCTTTGAAGATAAATATATCGAGCGGGTCGATAAGGCCTATCAGATCGAGTTTTACGCAGACGGCGTTTTGGCAGGGAGCTATACGATCCGAAAGAACAGCCCGCCGGTTGATATCGACGTGGATCTGGACGAATGCACGGATCTTTCGATTCTGCTGCGTCAGCCCTCAAAAGACTCATCGGTGGACCCGAATATCAACCTGATCGATTTTGCGCTGTCTTAAACGAAGCTGTGCGGTTGCCTGACGTGTTTCGTGTTTCTTTCCTTTGGAGATCGCATATTCTGTTACTTTTTTAAAAGGGAGTTATCGAATGAAAAAGAGGATCTTAACGGAGTTTGCGGCAGGTGTCCTTGCCGGCTTCGTGCTTGTTGGATGCGTGGCAGGCGGTACGGGTACAGGTGCTATCTCTCAAGCTCCTGCTGAAAATGAAGTTTCCGCGAAAGAAGCGAAGGAGACAGGAACGTCCCCCGAAACGCTGGAAGAAAGCGGAGAGAAAACAAATGAGAGTTCCGGCAGCGGTTACCATCCCCTGGAGCACGATTATCCGGAGAATCTTCTGCTGTTTTTAGCAAAGGAAGACGGAAAGGATAAGGCCTATCCGGAAGATGAGATCGCAGCCTTTTACGTCAACGTGGACTACGGGCTGCAGAGTCAGCCGTTACAGGCCTTTACGGAAGAGGGCATCGTAGAGGAATTCAAGGCGGCGATCGCCGGGATACAGGTGACAGGTCCGGCGGATGAGGCGGGGATGACTGACAGCGATACACATTACAGAGCCGTCGATAAGAATAATGAAACGCTCTTTTATTTTTCGACGCAGAACGGTCGTCTGAGCGGGATGTATTCTCTCTATTCCTTAGAGGGTCTTGATAAATTAGAGTCCATCGAAGGGATTATGTATGCTGAGGATTATGAGCGGTATTATAATGAGCACGGAGAATTTCCGGATCAATGAACCCAATCCCGCAGCAGTTCTATGGTTTCCGAAAGGCCCTTATGCTGGCCTTTTACCGATTCCATCAGAAAGTCCTGAACGGATTTTGCCAGAAGATAATTCATAAATACAAAAGCTCCATATGGTTCTTTATTTCGCAGAACAATAACACTATCAGAAAAGGAAACAATCTGAACATCTTTAAAAGGAGAAGAGATTAGTACAGTCAGCTGAAAATTCGGCTCTGTCTGAGCAAGCCTTCGCACCGTTTCAATATGCTCAATATATTCCTTTTTGGTATAAACAGCGGACAGATCATACATGTCCATCTTAAAGTTCACTGAAGGCGCAGTGTCTAAGTTTTCCTCGGGATTGAATAAGACAACGTGAAGGAGCTTTTTCTTCAATTTTTCCAGCATTTTAGCACGGTTGCTTTTGTAAAGGGCGGTTAATTCCCGTTCTGCCTTTTTGTCTGGCTTACATCTCTTCAATATCCTGTAAAACAGATTTTCCGGCATAGTAATAAGAGGGAGACCGGACAGCAGGCAGATATCCGGGGCTTGTTTGCCGGCATAGAATTCATGGTATTCCTTACGACGGGCAGAGGAGTATATTTTCAGAAAGGGCTTTGCGTTCGAAAGCATTACCTTAAATTCGCGCTCTAAAACATCGAGCCGGTTTGGATCTGTAACATAATCATAAAATCGATCCTCCTTCGCACCAATGGGAAATTGACCATAAATACAGGCAGTTTTTTTATGTAAAAAGAAGGTATGGAAGAAACGGGGTTTACTGAGCTTCTGGTAGACATAGGGTTCAATCTTGCCAGAAGCGTACAAAGGGAACCATCCGGTGATGGCGTTACCCATTTCCTCTGCCTTGCGATCCATATTGTGGATGATTTTGATCGTTACATTATGCTGTACGCAGTTTACCATCAGGGTCGCCCAGATCGCGAAAAAATCCTTGTCCGCAGTCATCCAGTCCATGGGTTCATCGGAATACAGAAGCAGTTCTCCTCCCGCTTTAGTCGCTTTTGAGAGAAAACGTACTACTGCCTGTCTGAGTCCCTCAGTTCCGAAATAGCAGGACTTACGGGGTGGAACAGGAGGTTTTTTTACGAAAGGCAGTAAGCTTTGCGTAGGAGAAAAATTCTCGATGGTATAAAGGACGGTTTCCGCCAGAGCCGGTGATTTCTGTACGGTTGGATACAGCAGCCAGTGGTGCAGAAAATCCGGATTTAAGCTTTCCTCATCCGTTCCGCATAACTCGGCAAGCTCCGCCGTCTTACCCGTTTCGGCTGCCCGGGCACAGAGTATCTCGCAAAGCTTCTCGGCTACCGGTTCATTTTTCGGCGGAGCGAGAACCCCGTTTTTATAGCGGCTGATAATGGATGGATCCATGGACAGCTCAGACGCCAGCTTTGCATTTGTCAGCTTTAAAAGAGACATGACATTGGAAAGATTTATGGCAAAGGTATCCTGCGCCTGCTTCTGGATCTGCTTGCTCATAGGAGTTTTGGACGGCGGCAGATTAAACTGTTCCGTATTATACAACCAATCAATCATAGCGGGAATCAGCACTTCTTCGGAATCGTTCTTCGTATTCAAAAGCCCGCAAAGCTCCGGAAGCAGTTTTTCAGCGGCCGCATATCGATACAGGGCAGTAGTAATCTTTTCTACGGCACGGCCCCGCTCCCTTGGATTTCGGGAGCCCGTTCGAAAACGGGAGATATGTGAGGGGCTGCAGCCGGCGTAACCGGCAATTTCTGTATTGTTGCACTGAAGTAATGTAAAAAGACTGTTTAATCGTTCTGACAGCATCCTGATTTCCCTTTCGATAATAATTGCTGATTCACCCTGTCTGTTATATATAATAACACAGAACATTCATTACAGGGAGGGAAAAGAAGAATTTTGGCACAGAAATGTGCAATCTGACATGGTATGCAAAGTCCTGTGCCATAATTGTATTTAACTACCAGATATAGTATACTGAATCTGATTAAACAATCGAATTACAGCAGGGAGCAGGAAACAGCATGGATAATGAAATCATTAGTTCCGTCTGGCCGGAGTGGTCGGTCGTAAAGCAGCTGGGCCGGGGAGCGTACGGCAGCGTTTACGAGGCGGTCCGAAACGATTACTCGGTTGAAAGCAAAGCGGCGATCAAGGTCATAACTATACCGGCCAATGAGTCGGAGGTAGAATCCCTACGGGCGGACGGCTTGTCGGAAAACGATACCAAATCCTATCTGAGCGGCATCGTCAATGATTTTGTCAGCGAGATCCAGCTGATGGAGTCCTTTAAGGGCGTTCAGAATATCGTAAGCGTTGAGGATTATAAAGTAATTGAGCATACGGACCGGGTAGGGTGGACGATCTTAATCCGGATGGAGCTGTTAACTCCCTTAAATTCCTTTATCGGTGATGATATGCTGCCGGAAAAGGCGGTTATCCAGTTGGGGATCGATATGTGCCAGGCGCTGGAAATCTGCGCGATGCGGAAGGTTATCCACCGGGATATCAAGCCGGAAAATATCTTTGTCAATGCCTTCGGGGATTATAAGCTCGGAGATTTCGGAGTTGCAAGGAAGCTTGAGAACGTAGCGGGGGCTCTTTCCCAGAAGGGAACCTATAATTATATGGCGCCGGAGGTGGAAAAGGGAATCGCCTACAACGAGACCGTGGATCTGTATTCCCTGGGACTGGTTCTGTACCGCTTTGTAAACCGAAAGCTTCTGCCTTTCCTGACTCCGGAGACCAACATGAGTCCAAACGAGCGGATGGCGGCTGTAAGAAGGAGATTGGACGGGGAAGCTCTGCCGGCTCCCTGCGATGCTTCGCCCGCTTTGGCGGAGGTAATTCTTCGGGCCTGCGCCTACCAGCCCGGCCTGCGTTTTCAGAGCGCAAAGGAGATGAAGCAGGCGCTGCAGGCTGTACTGAACGGTACTTTTACCTCTCCGCAGGCCGCAGGTTTCAATCCGGTTACTCCCAAGATGCCTGTGGAAGAGCCAGTAGTTGATCTGGACCGTACCGTATCGGTCCGGCACGCGCCGGGAGCGGGAGCACCGCCGCAGACTGGAATGGGAATGCAGCCCGGATCGGGGATGCAGCCCACACAGGGGCCAGGACAGGCCGGGATGGGGATGCAATCCGGGCAGACACCACCCGGACAGGATATCTACACTGCCGCGGATGGTCTGGACCGTACCATGTCGGTACGCCATGCCCCGGGAACAGGGATGAACAGCCCGCAGTACGCAGGGCCCCAGACGCAGGCGGCTCCTCAGTACGGGAACCAGCCCCAGAACTATACACCTAATCCATATGCCGGCGAGTCTACGATCTACCGCGGCCAGGTGGGGGAATTCGGCGAGAAAAAGCCGGAAAAACCAAAGTGGAAGAAGATCGTCAAGATCATCCTGATCGTCGTTGCGGTGTGGTGGGGCCTTGGCCTTATCCTATCCATTATTTTCGGCGTAATTTTCATGAACAGCGATTCAGACACCGATACCGGGACGGAACCGGAAACGACAGCCGAAGCTCCTGTAGCTGATGACTCCGGAGTAGAAGAAACTACGACTGCAAAGGAGGTTTTCGCTTCTGAGGCAGAAGGGCCTTCCTTACAGGATTTCGACTGGTTTATGAGCTTTATCCTTGCTCATGGGGACGAGGATATCCCGAATGTGGAATATATCCTGCGGGGAGATGAGTTAAACGGCAGCTGGAAATGTCTGATCTCAGAGGGATCGGACAATGCGGACGCAGATATTTCGGCGTTCTTTGACTGCCCCGGAATCCTCTGCAATATGGAAATCGATATGACGGATAATAAGGGAACCGTAACCGGATATCCGCATTTATTAGTGGAAGATGCCAAACATCAGACGAAGGATGAAAGAGACCCGTTTTCCTATGACTGCAGCTTTGAAAACATGGTGCTGTCGGCGGAAAGCAGTGAAGGAGAATCCTTTTATTGTATGTTTTACCGGGACGACTCGACCGTACGCGGATACGGCTCCTATTACCTGTCGGATGATACGGAGATGGGTATTATGCTGACCAGATAATCGGCTGTCAGGCGGAGATGTGCTATGAAAAAATATAAGGTGAAATATTACTGTGTCAGTAATATCGGAAAGCATCGAAAAATCAATCAGGATAATTTTATCGCGGACGGCGAATATTTAAGGCATCATGAGGCGGAAATGCCAGAGCCGCTTACCGGGGAATTTGAAGGAGGGATTCCTCTCTTTGTCGGAGTTTTTGACGGAATGGGCGGAGAGGAGTGCGGCGAGATCGCTTCGTTAATCGCATCGGAATGCGCGGCAAAGCTGACAGTGGGAGCGGATACGGTAGAGACCCTTCTATCCTTCTGTGAAGAGGCGAACCGGCGGATCTGTGAGTACGCGAAGGACAATCAGGTAGAGTCCATGGGAACAACGGGAGCGATGTTACTTTTTTCCGATCAGGACATCACTCTTTGCAATATCGGAGACAGCAGGATCTTCCGCTTGGCAGGGGAGGAGTTTACCCAGATCTCCTTAGACCATACCGCGCCGTATCTGGTTGGCGGGAAGCCTCCGCTGTCGCAGAATTTGGGGATCCCGCCGGAGGAGATGAGGATCGAGCCCTATGTAGCCAAGGGTCAGTACCAGGACGGAGACATCTATCTGATCTGTTCGGACGGGCTGACGGATATGGTTTCCAATGAGGAGATTACAAGGGTCCTTCTGGAATATGATACGGGGCCGGCTGTGGACGAATTGCTCCGAATGGCCCTTGCAAACGGTGGAAAAGATAATGTAACGATTATTTTATGCAGGGTTAAGCGAAAACGCGGCGGATTGTTTGGCCTGTTTGAGCGTGATTAGAAGTTATACAGGGAGGATGTGTGCTATGGATCTGGACAAAACAACAAATATTCTGGGCGCGGGGAGACAGGGTGCTCAGGGCTTTATGGGAGGAGGTTTCTCCGGCGGGGGAGCTGATCTTATTGTAACGATCTTCGACGGCGGAAATACTCCCGTAACGGTACGGCTTGCCGATTATCGGAAGGAGGTCATCAGCTTCGGGCGCGGTCCCGGGAACGATATGGTCCTCTCTTCTCCGCTTGTCTCCGGGGAGCATGGCCGTTTCCGTATGGTAAATGGTCAATGGATCATGGAGGATCGGGGCGCTTACGGGTCTCCGAGTACGAACGGACTGATTTATAACAATGCCTCTATTCTTCAGAGGGCACTGTGTGAGGGCGATTTCATCCGTATCGACGACGGCGTCGAAACTATCGCGGAAGGAGTTCTTTTCGTCTTTGCCGCATCCGATTCGGTAAATACCTGGAATACTGTCCCTCTTTCCGGACAGCAGGAGATCACCATCGGCAGGGCACAGGGGTGCTCGATTCTTCTGCCGCATATCAGCGTCTCAAAGCTCCATGCGAAGATCGTCGCAAGCGGCGGCCACTATTATATTGTAGACAACGGAAGTACCAACGGTGTTGTCGTAAATAACCAGAGAATTACGGGAAAGCAGGTCCTTCATGAGAAGGACGTGATAATGATTACGAATTCCAAGCTGATCTTTACCTCCCGGATGATTTCGTACTGCTGCTATGGAGGCGGTATTTCGGTTGACGCGGAAAACGTCGTGATCAAGAGGGGAAAGGGCAACAAGGCCTTTGTCACCGGAAACAACGTCAGCCTTCACATCAAGCCCGGCGAGCTGATTGCGATCATCGGAGGCTCCGGCGCCGGAAAATCTACGATATTGAATGCGATGTGTGGGTACCTGCCGCCGGCTTCGGGCCATGTATATATCAACGGCGCGGATCTGTACCAGAACTTCGATTCCCTGAAAAAGCTGATCGGCTATGTTCCCCAGTCGGATATTGTTTATGACAATTTATCGCTTTACGATATGCTTTCCTATACGGCGAAGTTACGACTCCCGCCCGATACGTCGGAAAAGGAGAGAGAGGCGGCGATAGAGCGGGCGATAGCGTTAGTAGAGCTGACGGAGAAGAAAAACAGCTTTATCAAGGCCTTGAGCGGCGGTCAGAGAAAGAGGGCCAGTATCGCGGTTGAGCTGCTGTCGGATCCAAATCTCCTGTTCCTAGATGAGCCGGCCTCGGGCCTCGATCCCGGAACGGAGCGGAACCTGATGCATTCCCTTCGGGAGATGGCGGACGGCGGAAAAACCGTGATCCTTGTTACCCACAGTACTCTTCAGCTTCGGATGTGCGATAAGATCGTCTTTATGGGCAAGGGCGGGAATCTCTGTTTCTTCGGCTCCTATGACGAGGCGCTTCAGTTCTTCGGTGTCGGGGATGTTGTGGATGTTTACAGTATGATAACGGACCACGCGCCCGAATGGCGGCAGAGATTTGATGCTACGGTAGTCGGACAGCAGGCCGGAAAATCAAGGACCCAGGATAAGGCACCGGCCGCTTCGAAAAATGAAAAGAAGGGCAGGCAGCTTCCGGTGCTTTGTGCCCGGTATATGAAGCTGGTGTTTAATGACAGACAAAGGCTGATTCTGCTGCTTTTGCAGGCACCGTTACTGGCGGTATTAATTTCCTTTGTATCGGACGGAGAACAGTTCAATCAGTATGAAATGACAAAGAGTCTGTTGTTCTCTCTGTCCTGCTGCGCGTTCTGGGTTGGTATGTTAAACGCGATCCAGGAAATCTGTAAGGAGCGGACCATTCTGAAACGGGAATATATGACCGGCCTGTCCTTAACCAATTACGTGATCTCTAAGATCCTGGTGCTGGGACTTTTGTGTGTGATCCAGAGTATTCTGATTGTTGTGGTATTTGCTATCGCGGTCGGTATGCCTGAGGAAGGTGTTATGATGAGTCCCTTCCTGGAAATTTTGATTACGACCTTTATTACTGCGCTTTCGGCTTCCGCTATGGGCCTGTTTGTCTCCTCGCTCTTTACAAACGCGGATCGGGCGATGACGGTAGCGCCGATCCTGCTTATGCCGCAGATCCTGTTCTCCGGAATGATGTTTTCTCTGTCCGGAGCAACAAAGATCATTTCGTGGTTTGCGACCTGCCGCTGGAGTATGGAGGCCTACGGAACTACGGCGAATCTGAATGACCTGCAGCTGAGCCTTCAGCAGAAGGGTCTGCCGCTGCAGCATCTGGCAGAGGATTGCTTCGAATATACGACAAGCCACATCATGTTTAACTGGGGGATCCTGGTACTGATGGTTGTAGGATATCTGATAATCGCGCGAATTGTTCTTTCTTCGGTCGGAAAAGAGAACGGGTAAGGAAAAGAGAATATTCGGTATTTTAAGAAAGGTGCAGGGGATAAATTCCTTGCACCTTTTTGTGACATTTTGAGTATGCAATTTTTTGTGACATTATTGTAATCTATATATGGCTGTGCTATTCTATATGTTGGATAATTCCTAGATTTTCATACTAGATATGCAACTGCTTAACGTAATCGAAAACGACAGATTTGTTTCATAACCAAGCAAACAGAATAACGAAAATTTAGTACGGAAGGGAGGGCGCTATGGAGAACCTGGATAATCAGTACGGAACAGGACTGCATCCAAGGACGGGAAAGGATAATCCGCTGCATTTTGAATTTACCGGAAAGGGAGCGGATCATTCGGCGGCGGATGCGATCAAAGAACGGCTGGCAAAACAGAAAACGGCAAAGGCGAAGCTTATACAGCCTGTTTTTCCGATCAGTGCCGGATGGTCTTTTCTCTGTGCTTTTATATTAATGCTCCTTTGGGTTGCGTTTGCCGTGTTTATGTGGCTGGGAGCGGAATCCTTCATATTCAAGCTGTTAAATATGCTGACCTTTGGGATGGGAGGAGCGGGTCGCGGAGTCTTCGGCCTGATCGGCGGTTGTATCGGAAAAGGGGTATATATCTCAGCGCTCTGTACGTTAGCGGCGGGAGGAGTACCCTATCTGCGGGCCGGTGTTTCTAAAATATTTGCGAAAGAATACTTTGAAGACAAGAAAAGCATTGTCTTATATATCGCCGGAGTTCTTGGCGGCCTGCTTCTGTACTGGTTCTTTACCGGAGGCAGACTTTACGGCTTTATGGCGGGGGTCGCCGGGGCAGCGATCGCTCTGCGAAGCCTTGGGGGGCTTCGGGGAAGCTTTGCGGTCAGGGATGCCCTTTCAGCGGGGTTATTTGCTGGCTTTGTGCTTTCGATTCCGATTGCCTTAATATTTACCCTTCCCGGAGGCTTTTCCATGGGACCCGGGAAAATTTCCCTTTTGTCCGCTGTCTTTACCGGGTTAGGGTCCGTTATAGCTGTCGTTTCGGGAGTAATTAGTTCGATTATGCTGTCAGAGGAGAGATACGAATGACTATTGAGGAGATGATGGCCGGGTTCTGGCCGGAGTGGAGTCTTGTAAAACAGCTGGGAAAGGGTTCTTACGGCGCCGTTTATGAGGCGGTGCGGACCGACTATACCATGGAGGTCAAAAGCGCGATCAAGGTTATCAATATTCCGGACAATGAATCCGAGGTGGAGTCCCTTCGGGCGGACGGAATGAGTATGGACGATACCAGATCCTATCTAAACGGAATTGTTCAGGACTTCATTGGAGAGATTCAGCTGATGGAGACCTTTAAGGGGACCCAGAACATCGTCAGCGTGGAAGACTATCAGGTCGTCGAGCATACGGATAACGTTGGATGGACGATCTTTATCCGGATGGAGCTTCTGATGCCGTTAAATACCGAGATCGGTGAAGGGAATCTGTCTGAGGAAGAAGTTATCAGGCTGGGTCTGGATATGTGCTCCGCTCTTGAAATCTGTTCGAGAAAAAAGGTTATTCACCGGGATATTAAACCGGAGAATATTTTTGTCAATCCCTTCGGGGACTATAAGCTGGGAGACTTCGGAGTCGCGAGACAGCTGGAAAACGTAACCGGGGCCCTTTCCCAGAAGGGAACCTATAACTATATGGCGCCGGAGATCGATAAGGGCGTTATGTACGATTCTACCGTAGATATTTATTCGCTGGGACTGGTGCTGTACCGGTTTTTGAACCGGAAAATGCTGCCGTTTCTGACGCAGGAGACGGCTTTGAGTCCGAACGCGAGGGTAGAGGCGGTAAGAAGAAGGCTGTCCGGAGAGCCGTTGCCTCCGCCCTGTGACGCCTCGCCGGGATTAAGCCAGATCGTTTTAAGGGCCTGTGCCTTTGAGCCCTCCGCAAGATTTCAGACCGCGAGAGAGATGAAGCAGGCGCTTATGGCGCTCCAGAGCGGAACGTATAATGCGGAGCAGGCTGTGACCCCCATAGTCCCTTCTATGGGCTCTGAGGCGTCCCTTGACAGTACGGTTTCCGTACGGCATGCGGCACCCCAACCCGCGGCAGCTACGGCACCGCAGTACACACAGCAGCAACAGCAGCAGCCGCAACCAAAAGTGCAACAACAACGGCCGGCAAGTCCGATACAACCGCAACCACAAGTGCAACAACGGCCGGCAAGTCCGATACAACAGCAACCACAGCAACAACAGCCGGCAAGTATAATACAGCAGCCACAGCCGGTCGGTCAGTTCGGGCCGCAGACGGATCCGCAGGCCTTAAGGCGCCGTCCCGAGCAGAGAGACGCGGCACAGGAGATCAAGGACAGACTCGCAAGGCAGGAGGCGGAGCGGGCGGCAAGAACCGAAGCCCAGAGGAATGTGGACAAAAAGGCAAGGATTCCGACGTATATTATAGCAGTCGCGATTCTCTGGCTCCTTTTATGTCTGATCGGTGTCCTTCCGAGAAATATCCTTGTATTTATTATTGGAGGGTTGGCGCTTACGGCAGGGATCGTGTTGTCGATCATTATGAAGAGAAAAGAATAAATGAGACGTTTATAGTACACATTAAGCTATATGAAAGGGGGAATGAAAATTGAGTGATCTGGCAATGGTCGGGATTCTGATGCTGTTTTTTGCGGCGCTGTTTGTAGTATTTGCGGGGATTCTCGCGCTTGATCCGCCGTTTCTTGAGGTTTTGCTCTGGAAAACGCCAAACCCCTTGGATCCGAAGCATCCGAAGCGGCACGCCAGGATCTGGGCAAAGGGAATGTTAATTATTGCGCTGGGTCCCGCTGTCGGGGGCGCGGTTATGTACCTGGCAGGAGAGAATGAGATAAAGCATGGAGGGTTTACCGTGCTTCTCTTTCTGGTCTGTTTTGCTTTTTCTATCTATAAGGGCTGTAAATACATTATGCGCGAGGTCCCGAAACTCAGCGAGGAGGGGGAGGAATGAAAGGGGTAGAGAAATAATGAAGAGGAAAAGAATAACAGCGTTATTGATGGCGCTCAGCCTGTGCCTGAATCTGACCGCCTGCGGCAAGGATGAAGTAAAAGAAGCAGCGGATAAAGCAAAGGCTACCGTGGAAACCGTAAAGAATACGGCGAGCGACGCTTACCGTACGGTTATGGACGGCGAGGAGCTCGAGGAGGTTGCCGAGACGGTGCAGAACCTGAAGGAAGCTATGGGTGAGGTATCGGGAGCCGCTAAGGACATCCGGGAGACAGTGGGGCCCCTGGCAAAGAAATGGGCCGGGAGCTTTGATATTTCCGCCTATACCGGACCGCCCTCCCTGAAGGCCCAGGCGGAGGCAAGGGAGATTATCAAGGCCTATAACGAATATGTTTTAAGCGGGAAGGAATCGGTTTCCCTGAAGGAATTCCTGGATGAACAGGGAGATGAGTTGGAAACGGAAGCTCTCTACGAAGCCTTATATAAGGGAAAGACCGATGCTCCTATACCCGGAGACGGAACGCCTCTTTCTGAGATTATAACGCCCAAGTATGTATTGAACCAGGCGACAGGAGGGGGAACGGACGGACAGAAAAAGCTGTTAAACGCTGCTCTTGCTATGGGTCCGGATATCTATTCGGTGATTAAGGAGGCAGCGCAAAGCTCCGGAATGAGTGAGGAGGAGCTGCAGGAAAAAGGGATA
>JAFSXN010000179.1 GCA_017444015.1 Lachnospiraceae bacterium
AAGCGCTCTGTGCAGTAGCCGATCAGAGGTTAAACGTCAGAAGGGTTCTGACCGGAGTTACGGCTGCGGCCATGGTGGTGGGACTGCTTGCGAATTTTTACCGGTATTACTGGTCGGATATCCTGTTTTCGGACCAGCTGACCGGGGAGATGAATATCCCCATCGAGGATTATCTTCCGAAGGGGACTCTGAGCGAATGGTATGCGACGGATACCGGGGATTTTTCGGATTATGAAAACGTTGCGGCCTTTTCCTATACGAAGAATTATACGTCCATTGATTGTACCTATACCGCAAAAACAGACGGGGAGTATATGGAGTTCCCTCTGTTTTACTATAAAGGGTATCAGGCCTTCGATCAGGACAAAATGCCGCTTGTCACAGAAAAAGGGGGGCACAACCGGGTGCGGGTTTATCTGACGAGATCGGAGGAGATCAGAGAGCTGCATCTGCATTTTGAGGTGGAGCGGATCTATACGGTCCTGTTTGTGTTCTCGATCCTGTTTACGGTGATCTGGTCTGTATATGAGCTTCTGCGCATCCTCCGCAGACCGGATGAACCGGATTCTGTATAGAGATTCCTATACTTGAAAACGCAATTAAACACGGCCGATCCTGATCGGGCAAATCTGCTGAAATTGCATTTGTGAGACTGGTTTACCGGAAGGTTCTTATAATTCCGAAAACGCCTGATCCAGCCAGTGAAGGCGCTCCTCAAAGAAGCTTAACATATTGTCCGTAAAGTCAATGTAATTATAGGTATCGCCGGTATAATCCATAACCCCGATCTTATATTCCTGCGGATATTCGCGGAAATTGAATTCAGCATCGTCAGAAATCCTTGCTTCCTCTTCCCTGGCGTAAGCAAGAACAGCATAGCTTTTTTCCCTGAGCTCCTTTTCATACAGCTCCTTTACCCGGGCCACAAAATCGGGATGCTCAAAGAGAGCTTTGTAGATCCCGGCCTGATTGACATAGAAGCCTTCGGGCTTTGTCCATTCCATCCCATATTTTTCAAATTCGTTTCCAAGGGTCAGATCCATATCCCATACGGGACCGTAATAGATCTTTCCATCCCGGAAAAAGGCATAGATACTCCGGTGATGGGCATCGTAATTCATAGAGATCTCCTGTATGAGATAAAAGCGGACCATATTATCCAGGTCGATATAATTCAGGTAATCATCGCTGTCTGTATCTTCGATGGCATCGATCATCGCCTGGACCCGCTTTCCCGCCAGCTCCTTTGTTTCTTCCTCCGCTTTCTCCGGATATAAGAGCTCAAAGTAAGCTCCGTTGTTCAGGAAAGGGTCTCCGCTCCAGTATTTTGAAGTATAGGGGATCAGAGCCTCTCCGTCGGCAGGGTCGAACTGAAACAGCATATCCTGCTCCGACAGGGCGATCCGCTTGCTGTCTACGGTCATTTTTGTGGTCAGCGTATAGATGCCGTGGTATTTTCCGTCAATAAACAGAAGGATCAGCTCTTCTTCGGGCTGATACGGGATCCCTGCATCCTTTGCCAGCTTATTGAACATAAGATTTTTCAGGAGCGACCGGTCAAAGGCGTTTGCGATCAGGTTGTAATTTTTGTGAGTCGCATCCTCAAAGAGGGGCATTCTCCGGTTGAAGCGGAGGGAGAAGGATTTTTTCTCAGCCTCCGTCCAGGAGGTGTTTCCCCGTCCCTGAAGCTTTGCGCCGGTATGGATATTTCCGAAATGGCAGGTAACGTCGATCCGCGTATCGTGCTCTTTTTCTGCGACCATAGCGTCAAACTGAGCTTTTGAGGCAGTCGTCAGATACATGCTCCGAAGCACCGGCCGGTAGAGTACGATCTCATATCCGCAGAGAGTAACCTTGTCTGTAAAGTCAGAGGTGATCCGCGCCAAAAGCCGGCCCTCTTTGTC
>JAFSXN010000180.1 GCA_017444015.1 Lachnospiraceae bacterium
GGACGAGGTGATCGAGCTTGACCGGAAGGCAAGGGCCGCGCAGAAGGAGGCCGACGACCTGAGGGCGGCCAGAAACAAGCTCAGCAAGCAGATCGGCGCCCTGATGGGCCAGGGCAAGAAGGAAGAGGCCGAGGAGGTCAAACAGCAGGTCGCAAAGGACGCGGAGAGACTTGCGGAGCTTGAAAAAGAGGAAGGCGAGCTTTCGGAGAAAGTCACAAAGATCATGATGACGATCCCCAACATCATCGACCCTTCCGTACCCATCGGAAAAGACGACAGCGAAAACGTAGAGGTAACGAAATACGGAGAGCCGGCAGTCCCCGATTTTGAAATTCCTTACCATACACAGATCATGGAGAGCTTCCACGGGATCGACATCGATGCCGCGGGGAAGGTCGCGGGAAACGGTTTTTATTATCTGATGGGGGATATTGCAAGGCTCCATTCGGCGGTGATCTCCTATGCCAGAGATTTTATGATCGACCGCGGATTTACCTACTATGTGCCGCCCTTTATGATCCGAAGCAACGTCGTGACCGGCGTTATGAGCTTTGCCGAGATGGATGCCATGATGTATAAGATCGAGGGAGAGGACCTGTATCTGATCGGGACCAGCGAGCACTCCATGATCGGAAAATTCATCGATACGATCATTCCGGAGGAGGAGCTGCCTAAGACCTTGACGAGCTATTCGCCGTGCTTCCGGAAGGAAAAGGGAGCCCACGGGATCGAGGAGAGAGGGGTCTATCGGATCCATCAGTTTGAGAAGCAGGAGATGATCGTGGTCTGCAAGCCGGAAGAGTCGGCAATGTGGTTTGATAAGCTCTGGCAGAACACGGTGGATCTGTTCAGGTCTTTAGATATCCCGGTACGGACCCTGGAGTGCTGCTCGGGGGATCTGGCGGATCTGAAGGTGAAGTCCTTTGACGTGGAGGCCTGGTCGCCGAGACAGAAGAAGTATTTTGAGGTCGGCTCCTGCTCGAACCTTTCGGACGCGCAGGCAAGGCGTCTTAAGATCCGGGTAAACGGAAAGAACGGAAAGTATTTTGCGCATACGTTGAATAATACAGTCGTCGCCCCGCCGAGAATGCTGATCGCGTTTTTGGAGAATAACCTGAATGCCGATGGCAGCGTGAATATCCCGGAGGTCCTCAGACCTTATATGGGAGGAAAGGAAAAGCTGATTCCTGAGGCTTAACGGTGGCTGTAGCTATGGCAGGTTCTGATATGGAAAATAAAAGTCTGAAATTCGCGGTGCTGATCGACGCGGAAAATGTATCCTTAAAATATGTCAAGTTCATTCTGGACGAGGTTTCGGGGTACGGGATCGCAACCTATAAAAGAGCGTACGGGGACTGGACGAATCCCGCGACCTTTAACTGGAAGGACATCGTGCTGAAGAATTCGATCACGCCGGTCCAGCAGTACAGCTATACTCAGGGGAAGAATTCCACCGATTCCGCTATGATCATCGACGCGATGGACATCCTGTATACCGGGCAGGTGGACGGCTTCTGCATCGTCTCCTCGGACAGCGATTTTACGAAGTTAGCCGCCCGTCTCAGAGAGGCGGGGATGACCGTCATCGGCATGGGCGAGAAAAAGACGGTGGAGGCGTTTCGGGCGAGCTGTACGCAGTTCAAATATCTGGAGATGCTTGCCGCTGAGGAGGTTCAGGAGAACAACGTCAGCCGCGAGGAGATCGAGGAGACGATCCTAAAGATCATCAACGACAACGACGCCAACGATAAGGATACGACGGTGGGAGAGCTGGGGAACAAGATCAGCAACCGGCATGCGGACTTTGATGTACGAAATTACGGCTATTCCAAGCTGTCAAAGTTCCTTGAGAGCTATAAGTCTTTAAGACTGGTCCCTTCGGGGAACGATATCATCGTCTATCAGGCGGAGAGCGGAGTAAAGAAGGAGGATATTGAATCCATCGTCAGGCAGCTCCTAAACTCCGTGCCGAGTAAGACCATGATGCTTCCGGAGCTCAAGCAGAAGATCGAGAAAAAAGAGCCCAGCTTCAATATCCGGGATTACAAGTACAGCAAATTCGCGCAGTTTTTGAAGGATATGGATGGGTTGAGTGTATATAATAACATGGTACGCTTACAGAGCCAGGCGAATTAGGTGTCAGATGGCTGTTGAAAGCTCGCTTTCATAAAGCCAAATGACAGCTAATTCATCGGGCGAAGCCCGAACCAACGAGGAAATACGAAGTATTTCCGAGTCTGGCTCTGTAAGCGGAAAAGAAGAGCCAGGCGAATTAGGTGTCAGATGGCTCCGTAAGCGGAAAAGATGAGGGGAACTATGAAAATTGGAATAATCGGCGCGGGAAGCATTGCGACCACCATGGCGACGACGCTGCAGTCGGTCAAGGGAGCCGAGTGCTACGCCATCGCCTCCAGAGAGATTCGCAAGGCCCAGAGCTTTGCGGACAAATTCGGGTTTGAAAAGGCCTACGGGTCCTACGCGGATATGCTGTCGGATCCGAACGTAGAGTTGGTTTATATCGCGACGCCGCATTCGCATCACTATGAGCATATCAGGATGTGCTTAGATCATGACAAGCACGTGATCTGTGAGAAGGCTTTTACGGCAAACGCCAGGCAGGCTGAGGAGGTGATCGCCATCGCTGAGGCCAAGGGGCTTCTGCTTACCGAAGCGATCTGGACCAGATATATGCCGATGCGGATGACGATCAATAAGGTGATCCGAAGCGGGATCATCGGAAACCCGACCTCGCTTTCCGCAAATTTGGGCTATCCTTTGGAGCATATCAAGCGGATGACAAGGCCTGAGCTTGCGGGAGGCGCGCTTTTGGACCTTGGGGTCTATGTCCTGAACTTTGCTTCCATGGTCTTTGGCGATGAGATCAAGGGGATCGTTGCCGACTGTATCAAATACGATTCCGGGGTCGATGCCCAGGAGACGATCATGCTGTCCTATGCCGACGGGAAAATGGCGACGCTCTATGCCACAATGTTGGCGCAGACCGACCGCAGAGGCCTGATCAACGGGACGGGTGGTTATATTGAGATTGAGAACATCAATAACTATGAGTCCCTGAGGGTCTATAATCTGGACCGGAGAGTAATCGCGGAGTACGCGGCGCCGGTACAGATCACGGGCTATGAATATGAGATCCAGTCCGCGATGCAGGCGATCGCGGAGGGCAGGGTGGAGTGCCCGGAAATGCCGCACTATGAAACGATCCGGATGATGCAGCTGATGGACAGCCTCCGGGAGGCCTGGGGGATTCGGTTCCCGTTTGAGGAGAACGGAACGCCTGCTTCAAAAGAGGGAGAGAAGGTCAGAAAGAACGCAAAGACCCGGACGGCTTCAAAGGATACCGGCGCGCGGATGATCACGGAGCAGAACGTGAAGGAGGGCTTTTCCGCAAAGCTCAAGGACGCTCCCGAAGAGGCTCTGGACCCTTTCAGTCCGGCGAATGTTAAAGAAGATATCCATAATATGATCCACGAGATCAAGACACCGCCCATCGACAAGAGAGGAGAGAAAAAGAAGGAAAAAGCAAAGGAGCCGGAAGTACAGGGAACGGCGATCCCGCTTGCGAAGGTGCCTGTGGAGGGCGTGAAATCAAGACCCTCGGGACTTCGGGCTGAGACGCTTGATGAAATGCGAAAGAAACTGGAAAACGAAAAAAGCTCCGAGGCGGCAAAGGACGCGACGGGAGGTTTTCTGGGCGATATCGTTATAGAGCATGGCCCCGGACCCGGGCAGCAGGAGCGCAAGGTCATAAGGATCGTGGACGACGCGGTCAGCGATTACGTGAATATCGATCCCCAGGGGAAGGTGACGATCGAAGCCCCGCGCAAGGTGGATGTCAGGGTCAATCAGGAACTCTTACAGAAGGTGGCCCCGAACAGTGTTCCGCTTCCGGATGAGGGAATCGTAGAGTCCTCGGTGTCGCCGGTTTCGGTTTCTGTGATCGAGCCGGAGTCTTCGGAGGGGGCTGAAAAGAAGGTTTCGGCAGCAGGCGAAGGCGAAGCGCCGAAGGATAGGCCCCAGGGAGCGGAGGAGGCTGAGCCCGGAAAAAAGAAGGGCGGGATCGGAAGATTCTTCCATTCGGTATTCCGCGGAGAGGGAGGTTCTTCCTCAAAGCCGGAGGACTATGACGATGATTATATGGATGAATAAAATCGAGCAGGGGTGATGAAATCCCCCCTGCGCAATCGAGTAGGGGTGATGAAATCCCCCTACTCGCGGCGGCCTGATAATTGCTTCGCAATTATAGGTTGCGCAGCCGCCGGCCGCAAAGCGGCACATTCCTCTCGGAGGCCCTGCCATAAAAAAAGAATGATAAACCCGCGTTTATCATTCTTTTTTGGCTTCGAAAAGTCTTTATCAGTTTTCGGCTTTCAGGAAAGAGCGTTCACTGCCTTTGTCATACGGGAGATCTTTCTGGATGCCGTATTCTTATGATATACGCCCTTGGTCGCCGCCTTGCTGATCTCGGAAATAGCGTCGTTTAAAGCAGTAGCTGCCGCGCCCTTATCGTTTTCGTCGATCGCCGCATAGACTTTCTTGATATATGTCTTAACTCTCGACTTGATCGCTTTATTTCTTTCCGTCTTCTTTTCGATCACGAGAATTCTTTTCTTCGCGGATTTAATATTAGCCATGATTTCACCTCCTATTACCCAGATATCGAATGCGGAATGGGAAACGATCACCTTTTTCCCCGAAACACACTCGTATATTTTAGTAACGAATATTTGTTTTGTCAAGAGTTTTTCCAAGGAAAAAATTGCCTGCCCGTTTGAATTATGGTATTGTTATAGGAAACAAATAAGGGAGAAATATAACAAATGAACTTTACCTTTGTAGATCCTCCGGGGAACGGGCCGGAGAATACATCTCAGGGCGCAAAGAAGCCGTGGAACAAGATGCCCGGCGAGTTTCCGGTAAAACGGATCATTGCGGGGGTGATCGCCCTCTTTATCGTAGTAACGCTGTTAAAGGGACTCTATGTCGTCAATGAGCAGCAGAACGCGGTACTGACAATGTTCGGCAAGGTCGTACGGACGGATTCCTCCGGGCTGTATCTGAAGATCCCCTGGATCCAGCAGGTCCATATCGTCGATATTACGACCCACGGCACCGGGATCGGCTACTCTATCGAGGGCGAGGGGCAGAATATCCAGGATGCGGAAAACGGGATCATGATCACCTCGGATTTCAATCTGTTGAATATTGACTTCTATCTGGAATACAAGGTTTCGGACCCGGTTGCTTACCTTTATCATTCGAACGATCCGGAGGAAATCCTAAAGAACGTCGCCCTTTCCAGCATCCGCTCCATTGTCGCGGAGTATACGGTGGATGAAGCGATGACAACCGCGAAGGGCCAGATCCAGTCCGAGGTCAAAAACGATATGCTGAGAGAACTGAAGGAGCATGACGTAGGACTTACCGTTGTAAATATTACGGTGCAGGACAGTGAGCCGCCTACCCAGGAGATCATCCAGGCATTCAAATCGGTGGAGACCGCCAAACAGGGGGCAGATACCGCTAAAAACAACGCTCTGACCTACCGGAATGAAAAGCTCCCCGCTGCTGAGGCGGACGCTGATAAGATCGTACAGAACGCCATCGCGAAGAAAGAGGCAAGGATCGCGGAGGCGGAGGGACAGGCTGCCCGATTTGAGGCAATGTATGAGCAGTACGAGAAGTATCCGCTGATCACAAAGAAGAGAATGTTCTATGAAACGATAGAAGAGGTGCTGCCCGAGCTGAAGGTAGTGATCACGGACGGACAGACGCAGACGCTCTATCCGCTGGAGAGCTTTACGGAGGCAGGAGCGGGGCTTGCGGGGGAAGCGGAAACCCCTCCGGTGACTTTGCCTGTGAGAGAAACGGGGGACGCAGAGGAGGACGAAAACGATGAGTGATAAAGGCTTGGGAAAGCGGGGAATCTGGATCGGAGTCGCGGTGATCGTTCTGATCCTGCTCTCGGGCGCTTTGTATACCGTGGAATATAACGATTACGAGATCGTCAAGCAGTTCGGAAAGGTCGTAAGGGTGAAGGAGGAGCCGGGACTTTATCTGAAGGCTCCGTTTATTCAGAATACCCAGGCTATTTATAAGGGGAACCGTATCTATGATATCCCCGCCAGTGATGTCATCACGAAGGACAAAAAGTCGATGATTGCCGACGACTACGTGATCTGGGTTGTCAAGGAGCCGGTGTTATATTATCAGACGCTGGGCGCGGTCAGCGCGAGGGCGGAGGAAAGGATCGACGCGGCGGTTTATAACGCTACGAAAAACATCATCTCCTCGATGACGCAGGACGAGGTGATCGCGGCCAGAGGGATCGAGCTGACCAACCTGATCACGGCGGAGTCCAATTCGGATATCTCTTCCTACGGGATCGAGATCCGGACGGCGGAGATCAAGGCACTGGACCTTCCCGATGACAATAAGAGCGCAGTCTACGAGCGGATGATCTCCGAACGGCAGAACATCGCGGCGGAATATAAGGCCAGGGGAAATTCGGAGGCACAGAAGATCCGCAATGAGGCGGATAAGCAGGTTACGATCACCCTGGCCGAAGCGGAGAAGACGGCGGAAAAGACCATGGCAGAGGGAGAGGCGGAATATATGCGAATCCTTTCGGAAGCCTACAATAATCCGGACAAGGCGGAGTTCTACAGCTATACGAGGAGTCTGGACGCAGTGAAAAAGGCGCTTGACGGAGAAGATAAGACACTGATGCTCGATAAGGATTCTGAGCTTGCGAAGATCCTTTACGGGATCGATTGAACGGCGCATATCTTTGAATTTGTATAAAAAAAGACAGCTTATGAGAGGGGAAAGGGAAGATGTCCCAGATAGAACAGGATAAGATCAGAAATTTTTGCATTATCGCGCATATCGACCACGGAAAATCGACGTTAGCGGACCGGATTATTGAGAGTACGGGGCTTCTGACGAGCCGTGAGATGCAGGCGCAGGTCCTGGATAATATGGATCTGGAACGGGAGAGAGGCATAACGATCAAATCCCAGGCGGTCCGGACGATCTATAAGGCGAAGGACGGAAACGAGTACTGCTTTAATCTGATCGATACGCCGGGGCACGTGGATTTCAATTATGAGGTTTCCAGAAGCCTTGCGGCCTGCGACGGAGCGATCCTTGTCGTGGATGCCGCTCAGGGGATCGAGGCCCAGACCCTTGCGAATGTTTATCTCGCGCTGGATCACGATCTGGATGTCTTTCCCGTGATCAATAAGATCGATCTGCCAAGCGCCGAGCCCGAGAGGGTTGTCGCTGAAATTGAGGATGTGATCGGGATTGAGGCGAAGGATGCTCCAAGGATATCCGCAAAGAACGGCATCGGGATCGACGAGGTTTTGGAGCAGGTCGTTCGAAAAATCCCTGCCCCTTCGGGAGACGTGAATGCTCCGCTTAAAGCGCTGATTTTTGATTCGATCTATGATTCCTATAAAGGGGCGATCGTTTTTATCCGTCTGATGGACGGGTCCATCAAAAAGGGGACGCCGGTTAGGATGCTGGCGACGGGAGCGGAGTTTGAGACGGTAGAGGTCGGCTATTTCGGAGCGGGGCAGTTTATTCCCTGCGACGAGCTGACGGCGGGAATGGTGGGCTATTTTACGGCCAGTATCAAGAACGTCAGCGATACGGCAGTGGGCGATACGGTGACGAATGCGGAAACGCCCTGTAAAGAGGCGCTGCCGGGCTATAAAAAGGCCCTTTCCATGGTCTTTTGCGGCGTTTATCCGGCGGACGGGGCAAAGTATCCGGATCTTCGGGACGCGCTCGAAAAGCTGAAGCTCAATGACGCTTCATTGAATTACGAGCCCGAGACCTCGGTCGCTCTGGGCTTTGGGTTCCGCTGCGGCTTTCTGGGACTTTTGCATCTGGAGGTGATTGAGGAACGGCTGGAGAGGGAGTACAATCTGGATCTGGTAACGACCGCGCCGAGCGTTATCTATAAGGTGCATAAAACCAACGGAGAGGTGATCGATCTGACCAATCCGACAAACCTTCCGGACCCTTCGGAGATCGACTATATGGAGGAGCCTGTGGTATCCGCGGAGATCATGGTGACCAGGGATTTTGTCGGACCCATTATGGAGCTGTGTCAGGAGCGCCGCGGGAAGTACGAGAGTATGGAGTATATCGAGCAGTCGAGGGCTCTGTTAAAATATATTCTGCCGTTGAATGAGATCATTTACGACTTCTTCGACGCGTTAAAGTCCCGCTCGCGAGGCTATGCTTCCTTTGACTATGATCTGAAGGGCTATGAGAGGGCGCCGCTTGTAAAGTTAGATATTCTGGTCAATCACGAGGAGGTGGACGCGCTGTCCTTTATCGTTCACGCGGATACCGCCTATGAGAGAGGGCGGAAGATGTGCGAGAAGCTAAAGGACGAGATCCCGAGACATCTGTTTGAGATCCCGATCCAGGCGGCGGTCGGCGGAAAGATCATCGCCAGAGAGACGATCAAGGCTCTTCGCAAGGATGTTCTGGCAAAGTGCTACGGCGGCGATATTACGAGAAAGAAGAAGCTCCTCGAAAAGCAGAAGGAGGGGAAGAAGAGGATGCGCCAGATCGGGAGCGTGGAGATCCCGCAGAAGGCGTTTATGTCGGTGCTGAAGCTGAGTGATGAAAAATAGTAACTGCCCAGTCAGCCGCTCGCAGACTTGCGAGTGGCGTAGCAAGAAAGTAGCTGGGAAAATAAATGATCCGGTTCTGAGGGATGGGGATATGCAGAGAAAGGCTGACTTGGCTGATAGAAAAAGGGAGCTTGGAATCTATGTCCACATCCCTTTTTGTGTGCGAAAATGTCTGTACTGTGATTTCTGTTCTATGCCGGCAGAGGATGACATAAAATTTAGTTATGTAAATAAATTGCTGCGGGAAATTGATTCTACAGAAGAGAAGTATGCGGCAGATCTTTCACAGTATCAGATAAGGACGGTCTATATCGGCGGCGGGACACCGAGTGTATTATATGCGGATTACATAAAGTTAATATTATGTAAACTTATTGATAAATTTTTAATACGTTTACTAGATCGTGAAAATAGGCAGAGATGGTTCAGCAATAAGGAACAATATTCGGATTATGTCAACCAAAATCATATCAAACAGGAGCTTGAGATCACGATCGAGGTCAATCCCGGAACTGTTACGAGAGAAAAGCTCCGTGCCTATCGGGATATCGGGATCAACCGCCTGAGTATCGGCCTGCAGTCGGCCAATGATGAGGAGCTCAAACGGTTGGGGAGGATCCATACCTGGCGGGATTTTCTGAATTGCTATGAAATGGCAGGAGAGGCGGGCTTTGAAAATATCAATGTGGATATAATGACAGCCCTTCCCGGGCAAACGAAGGAGAGTCTTGCGAATACATTATGTAAACTAATAGAGCTAAAGCCGGGGCATATCTCGGCATATAGTCTGATTCTTGAGGAGGGGACGGTTTACTACGAATTATTTGCGGATCAGAGTGAAGAACAGAGGGAAATAAGGGACAATATGGTTGACATAAAACAGAGACTTGAAAATTTTAGTCTCCCGGGAGAAGAGGAGGAACGAGAGATGTATGCCTTCGTCAGGGATACGCTCAAGGCTGCGGGATACCGGCAGTATGAGATCTCTAATTTTGCCCGTCCGGGCTTTGAAAGCAGACATAATACCTCCTACTGGAAACGCATTTCATATCTGGGCTTCGGTCTCGGGGCTGCCTCAATGATCGGCGAAAGGCGGCTTAAAAACACCGAACAGCTGGACGAATATCTTAAGACAGGAGATACTTCGGAGTGCTTTATAGAAGATATTGCTCTTACGAAAAAGGATGCTATGGAGGAAACCATGTTTCTGGGACTTCGGATGACAGAGGGGGTAAACAAGCGGGCGTTTTACGATACCTTCGGAACAAAGCTCGATGCCCTTTATGAAACGGAAATAAAAAAGCTGTCAGCCGATGGGCTGATCGAAGATACCTCAGAGTATATCCGACTGACCGCCAAGGGGGTCGACTACGGCAACTATGTGTTTTCGAGGTTTCTACTATGATACAATTTATACTGGTTAACGATTTTCGTTGTCATTCAACCAGACTCGCAAACGCAATTCCAGCACGTTTGCTTTATCAAAATCGGCAATTATACTCAATAACGAAAAGGCTTGCCGTTTCGTTATTGAGTGCGCCGGATTCGGGCCGCTTTAAGCGGCATATTTCCTTACCGAATCCGTGCGCATCACTTTATACGGTTAACGAAAATCGGCAACGATTTTCGTTAAC
>JAFSXN010000181.1 GCA_017444015.1 Lachnospiraceae bacterium
GATCTATAAGGACGGAGCCCACAGGATGCCGCTTGTCATCGGGCACGAATTTTCCGGAGAGGTAGAAGAGACCGGAAAGGGAGCTTCGAGGAGCTGGCTCGGAAAGCGAGTCGGAATCTTTCCGTTGATCCCCTGCAAAAAATGCGGACCCTGCAAAAAGGGCTTGTATGAGATGTGCAGGAACTACGGTTACCTTGGCTCGAGAAGGGATGGAGGCTTTGCGGAATATGTATCCGTTCCCGTGTGGAATCTGATCGAGCTGCCGGAGAACGTAAGCTTCAGACAGGCGGCAATGCTTGAGCCTATGGCGGTTGCAAGACACGCGATCGGAAGGGTCGAGCCAAAGCCGGGAGATAAGGTAGCCGTCTACGGGCAGGGAACGATCGGGCTGTTTCTGCTAATGCTTCTTATAGAACAAGGAATTCAGGATATCTTTGTTTTCGCAAATCACGATATACAGAAGCAGACGGCGGCAGAGTTCGGCTTGCCGAAGGAGCATATCTGCGATACCAGAACAGATGAGATTAATGGATGGATTGCGGAGCGGACGGACGGAAATGGCTTTGACGCGTCTTTCGATGCGATAGGAAGCAACGTTATTTATTCTATGGCGGTGGAAAACTCCGCACCGGGCGGCAGGGTCTGTTTGATGGGAAATCCCGCGTCGGATATGAGCCTTAAAAGGGACATTTATTGGAAGATCCTGCGAAATCAGCTGAAACTTTTTGGTACCTGGAACTCCTCGTTTGAAGGAAGAAGCGATAACCGACGGTTTACGGGAGAGCAGGGGGAAAAAATAAATTCTGAGAGAGAGAAGCGGACGGAAGGGAAGGGGAACGATTGGAAAGAAATTCTTAGCTTGCTTTGTGAGGAAAGGATTTGCCCGGAGAGAGTGATTACCCACTGCTTCGGGATCGGTGAAATTGACAGAGGCTTTCGAATTATGCGGGATAAATCGGAGGAATATATTAAGATCATGATGCGGGATCAGCAGGAATAACTGTAGTGGTTTCCCGGATCAGAAGATAGTAAGTCAGCAGGAGGCGGACGATGGCCGGATAAGAAGGAATCCTGGATGTCAGGCCAGAGGCGGAGGTGTATGTTGAAATTTGAATTGATGGCATCGATGATGTGCGCGGATTACCGGAATTTGGAGAAAGAGGTAAAGGAGCTCGACCAGGGGGGGATCGATTCGTTTCATATTGATATTATGGATGGCCGGTATGTTCCGAATTATGCTATGTCCCTGAACGATATGGCTTGTATCCGCTCCCTTACGAAGAAACCGTTAGATGTGCATCTGATGGTAGAACATCCTAATAATACGATAGAAATTTTTATAAAGAGTTTAAATAAAGGTGATACGATCTATATTCATCCGGAGGCGGAATATCATCCCTCGACGACGCTGCAGAAGATTATCAACGCGGGGCTGACTCCCGGGATCGCGATTAACCCCGGAACCAGCGTCGAAACGGTCTATGAGATGCTTCGGATCGTAAAGAAGGTTCTGGTTATGGCGGTGAATCCCGGAAATGCCGGACAGATGTTTATGCCTTATGTCGGGACGAAGATCGAGAAGCTCCTGTCATTCCATAACGAAATGAAATATGATGTGTATTGGGACGGAGCATGTTCACTGGATAAGATCCAGAAATTCGCGCCGAAGGGCTTGAAAGGCTTTGTCCTTGGAACGACCCTGCTCTTTGGACAGAAGGAGAATGCCTCCTATGGGGAGATCATACAGAAGATCCGAAGCTCAATTCATACAGAAACATGACAATACTATTTTACAGGTATAATTCCATATGTGAGGAGGATCTGATCACAGCGTTTCAGTCAATGGGGCTTAGCGTTGTCGAGATCCGGGAAGAGATAACCAACAAAGAAATCCTTTCCTCCGAGAGGGTTGGTCTGGTAGACAAAGAGATCAATACATATCATCCTCTTTTCGTTTTCAGTATCAACTTTTTCCCGGAGATCGCGGAGCTCTGCTCGATCCATGGGGTATTCTATCTCTGCCTTACGGTGGATTCTCCGGTGAATCAGCTTTTTTCTGAGTCGATCAAACGTCCGATGAACCGGATCTTTTTATTTGACCGGGCACAATATGACCGGTTTTCAAAATACAATCCTGAGTGTATTTTTCATCTGCCGTTGGCAAGCGCGGTTTCCAGGTATAACAAGGTGCTGGAAAATAGATCTTTTCTCGAAGAGAGTAAGATGAAGCAATTTAGAAACGATATCTCTTTCGTAGGCTCCTTATATAACGAGAAGAATCCGCTGAATGATGCAGAGAAGCGGATTTCCGATTATACAAGGGGTTTTGTTGACGGGCTTGTGAATATTCAGAAGCAGATCTATGGGACCAACCTCTTAGAGCAGTCCCTGAATGACCGGTGTGTGAAGGAATTAAAGGAGCTTTTGTCGGAGTATTTTGCCTTTGACAAGCCGGTGGAGGATCCGAACCGATATATAGCTGCGCATTCGATCCTTGGAATGGAGCTTGCGGAAAAGGAACGAATTGAGACTCTGAATGCCCTTGCCGAGAATTATCACGTTACCTTGTATACAAGAAGCGATACATCAAGGCTTAAGAAGGTTGATGTCCGGGGAGGGATCAGGACCCATACCGAGATGCCTCTCGTATTTCGATACAGTAAGATCAATCTGAATATGACGGTCCGGCCGATCGAGACAGGTCTTCCGCTTCGGATCTTTGATATTATGGGGTGCGGCGGCTTTGTGATGACAAATTATCAGGAGGAATTGGCCGATCTGTTTACGATCGGGGAAGAGTTGGAGGTCTACGCAAGTCTTGAAGAGCTGATCGAAAAGTGCGGATATTACCTGTCGCACGAGGAAGAGAGGGAGAAGATCGCAAGAAACGGGTATGAGGCGGTTAAGAAGGCTCATACCTGGGAGCTTCGTGTAAGACAGATGATCAGTAAGGTCATAGGATAATTATCGGAAACGAATAAATTCGTTTCCTATAATATTTACTGGTTAACACTTTTCGTTGCCGATCAACCAGACTCGCAAACGCAATTTCAGTACATTTACTTTATCAAAAACGGCAATTAATTGCGTTCGCGAGTATAAGAACGTTTTGATTCCTGTAGAATGGAATCGGGAGAAACATGGGTAAGCGAGTAGTTGTTTTAAATGAAGGAAAAACTGAACCCAGGGACTTTCCGCATGCAGGTTACTATTTTGTGCCGGAGCGGATCAATGCGGAGACCTTTGCCTGGCTGTCGGAGGATTTCGACAGGCTTATTTTTGAAGATGGAGATCAGTTGAAAAGCGGGTTTGATACACTGTTTTTAAGCAAAGAATATCAAAGTAAACTTACTGCGAAACAGATGCTTGAAATCGTTCTGGATGAGACAGACGGGAAGCCCGGGAACAACGATGATTTAAGTGATTACGAGCTTTCCGGGGATGAGCTTTCTGCGGAGCGGTTCCGTTACCTTGACAAGGATTGCTGGAAAATCTATGACAGATTAGGAGACAGCCTGTTAGAGGAAAATCTGGATCAGGCGTATCTCTGCTATGAAAACGCTGCCTTTCTGTGCGGCAACGAGGGGGAAAAAGAGGAGCTTTTAAGAAAAAAAACAGAGCTTTCGGAGGCAGGGCTTTCCGATGTGAGAAAGACGGCGATCATTATCCTGTCGCATAATAACGCTTACCTGACGATTCAGTGTCTGAACAGTATCCGCGCCAACTGCAGCCCGGACAGCTGTGAGATCGTCGTTCTGGATAATGCTTCGGATGACGGGATCGAAAAATGGCTGGAGAAGCAGAAGGATATCACATATATCCGAAGTGAAACGAATCTGGGCTTTCCCGTAGGATGTAATGAAGCGATCCGGCAGACAGAAAAGGATCGGGATATTTTTCTTTTAAACAACGATACCAGGGTTCCTCCGAATGCCTTGTTCTGGCTGCGGATGGGGATCTATTCGGCAGAGGATGTCGGCGCCTGTGGAAGCATGGTAAACTACAGCGATGTGAATCAGATCGAGAAAGTGGAGTTTGCCCTGCCGGAGGATTACGTCCGCTATGGCGCAGAGGTCAATGTCCCTGTCAGAATGCCCTATGAAGAGCGCCCTGCGCTGGGTGGCTTTGCTATGCTGATCAAAAGAGATGCATTGGATCGGACAGGACTTCTGGATGAAG
The DNA here is from genome assembly GCA_017444015.1 of Lachnospiraceae bacterium. Classification (GTDB taxonomy): domain Bacteria; phylum Bacillota; class Clostridia; order Lachnospirales; family Lachnospiraceae; genus UBA2868. The sequence continues at coordinate 4,180 of JAFSXN010000181.1, forward strand.
TTTTTACTCCGGGGTATTTTGAGGATACCGATCTGAGCCTCAGGATCAGAAAGGAAGGCTTCCGACTTTTTATCTGTCATAACAGCTTTATTTATCACGTTGGAAGTCAGAGCTTTCTGAAACGTAATGACTTAAATGAGGTCTATCAGAGAAGCTTTCAGCACATGAAAGAAAAGTGGGAATTTGACAGTACACTTTATTGCTCTCTCCTGGAAACGGAGCAGGACATCATCGATCGTATTGTTTTAGATAGTCCACCGGAGGATGTCCGGATCCTTGAGGTGGGGAGCGGTCTGGGAAGCGCTCTGGGACGTCTCAGATATCTTTTCCCGGAAGCTGAGCTGTATGGACTGGAAGAAAGAGACGGATTAGAGAAACTCGCGATCCGGGGAATCCGGACGATATGGGGCGAAAATCGAAAGGCGCTTCCGTTTGAAAAGCATTATTTTGACTACATAATTATCTGCAATGAGCGGATGGAGGCCTTTGAAGTACCGGGGTCAGAGGAGTTTTTAAAGGATTATTTAAAAAACGGAGGTTCCCTGCTGTTTACCAGAGGAGGTTCAGAACGATCCGGAGAACAGAAGTCCCCTTCTCTTCAGTCTGTTCATCGAAAGCTGATTATGGCGCTGAATAGGACCTGGGAAGGGATAATGGCGCCGATCGGGATCCGGAGAAAGAAAGATGTGTTATATTGTGAGATGCTGGAAGCGATGGAGCGTGACTGGGAACTGTTCGAAAAGGCAGGCGCCTCCTTTGATGATGAGACATCCGCTAATCTGTTTTATAAGTGTCTGGACGGACTGTTGTCTGCGGAAAATATGAAAGCGACAAAAGAAGTCCGTCACTCTCAGATGCCGGTTCTTATAAAGCATCTAAAGAGGATGACGGAGGGACAGGAGGTAGATTCCCTGAGTCTTACGCCGGAGGTTTTGTCGGATCTCTGGGAGATACCTCTGTTTCTGCAATCTGTTTCCTGTAAAGCGAGCTGCGTGCCGGAGCCGGAAAAAGAAGGGAATATGAAACTCCGTTACCGGATCGAGATCGCAAAAGAGGCGGAAAAAAGAGAACCTGCGGAGATTCATACAGTAGTCGCTCTTTCGGAGGGAGCGCATCCCTGGTATAATGTAGAGCTTTTAAAGGATTGCGGGATAATTCCTTATCTGTTTCACGCTCTGTTTGGCTGTGAGGTGAAGATGGTATGTGTGGAAAACGACGAAGCTTATACGTATCTGCCTCTGCTTAAGGGACTCGAGCTTGAGTTTATTAAGGATGAAGGTCAGGTGAGTCGCCTGAATTATGTCAAAAAGAACGCGGAAAAGATAGATCTTCTGATTTTCCGGGGAGGCTATATTGATAATCATGATATCGCGGTTGAATATAAGAAACGAAACCCGAAGGGACTGATATATAATGCTTTGGATCAGAACAGCGAGTGGATGGACAGGATCCTCTGGGATTCAAAGGAATATACGGAATTAATGGAGCGCTGCGATGTCATAGGCTCATCAAACGGCGCTATGCAGAAGCACCTGAATGAAAAATGGCCCTGGCACGTAGACTGCATCCGGGGCGGATACTATAATCTGTTTGGATTCCACGAGAGCGAGGAGGAGCTGCTTGAAAACAAGGAACCGGTGATCTTAAGTGTCGCAAGACATGGAAACTGGCAGAAAGCAACTGATATTATGATGGAAGCTTTCGCGCTTATAGAGAAAAAAATTCCGGAGTGGAGTCTGCGGCTTGTGGGGACGGTGGAACCGGAGTTTCAGTCATTTATCGATGATTATTTTATTCGGTATCCGGGACTCAGGGAACGGGTGATATTTACAGGGAATATTACAGATAAGATAGAGTTACATGAGGAATATGTCCGCGCCGGTATCTTTACACTTTCTTCCAGGATGGAGGCGGCGCCGAACGCGATTCCCGAGGCACTGTTCAACGGATGTGCCATTGCTATCACAAAGGTAGATCCCTGGCAGGACGCGACAGGGTATATTGATGAAGAGGACCGGATCTGTGGACTTTCAGCGGAAATAGATGATGCAGCCGGATTTTCGGAAATCCTGTTATCCTTGTGCACCAGTCCTGAGCTTAAGGAAATGCAGAAGAATGCCATATGGCGAGCAGGAAAATACTTTGATTATGAAACCATAGTGAGGGATCTATATGGGAAGCTTTGCGGCAAGGGATAGCAGATTTATCTATACGGATGAAACAGGAGATCAGGTTCTGGTCGATTACAATGATTTTTACCGTAATAAGAGCCGTATTCCATTTCATTCTATTACGGGAGACAGGACCGTTCCCGATCTGATCATGCAGCTGATGGATGCCTGTGAAGGGCTAAGCGTGGGGAGCCCGGAGGAGGGGCTGCTTCTGGAATATACCCTCTTTGATATCCTGTTTTCCACGTTCATTGCGGGATCCCGGGAGCCTGCGAGAGTTGTGGAGATCGGATGTCAGAATGGGCTCTTAAGTTACCATCTGGGAACGATCCTTGGAGCGTTTAACAATTCCTCTGTATTGTACTGTATGAACAATACGATCGGAGGCGGAAGCGAGGATCTGTGGACAGATCTGGTTGGACAGATCAAAGAGGAAGACCTCCCGGATATCCGCTTTGCAGCCTGTGATTATGAACAGACATTTTTTCAGGAGGAGACCTTTGACGCGGTTGTGATCGGAGCTTATCAGAGCCTTGAGAACCCGGAGAAGGTTCTCCCTGAAATGAAACGAATCGTAAAGCCGGGCGGGGTTGTTTTCTGTTTTCTTGATCCGTCGGATTGGCTGCTTTATGATATGTTTTACTGGACATTTCCGGAAAGCATAGATTACTCGGTCGGCAGAAGGAGAATCTTACTTTCCCGGAAAATCTGAACGGAGATATTGCTATGGAAGGACAGGGTACTGTTTCAGATACAAAAAAAGACAATACACAGATACTTCACCTGAATCAGCAGCTGTTTGATAAGCTGGTCAGGATCAAAGCGATCGGTCAGCACGAGCTGTTCTGGGATACGTTAAAGGAACTCCCCGGAGAAGATCTGGAGTTGAGAGAGCTCAGGGTATTAAAGGATATTGCGGAGATTCGGCAGTATGAGAGCCTGATCGATGGAGCCTGTGATACGTTCAGGAATGAAAACTCGGTATATGAGTGGTTTGAGAAATATGATCAGATTGAAGAAATCCTTTCGGTATGGGAAGAGCTTCAGGACCCTTTGGAGGCGCAGGCTGTATTCTGTGATTTAGAAGCGAAACAGATCACTTCGGAGGCTTTCCTGATCCTTTTCCGAAAGCATTATGATCGGAAGAGGGAAGAGCTTGGCAGCTTAAAATGGGAGGCCCTCCGGTCGGAACAGGTGTGCTCCGCATCTGTACATGCAAAAAAAATGTATCTTCAAAGATATAAAGACAGAAAGAGCAGTGCTGCGGGGAGCTGGTTTCATGGAAAAGGGGCGCTTTATACGATCAATATTGGTCATTATGATGAATTAAAGGAGCCGTCGCACATTGATCCGGAATGGGATTATTTCTGTATTACGGATGATCCGGATATGAAATCCTCCGTTTATCGGATCATTATCGCAGAGAATGAGGAAGAGCTGGATCCTCCAAGACTTTATCGGAAATATAAGCTGCTGTCGCATATTTTGTTTGAAGACTATGATTATACGGTATATATTGACGGAAAGATTATGATTGATGGGGATATGCGGGAGTATATCGACTGGTACGCGAAGGATAGCAGTATGCTTTGCATTCCGCATGGTGCCTCGGAGTCTCCTTTTGAAGAAGCAGAGCGCGTTAAATATTTACAGCTGGATGATGTCCAGATTATTGATTCGCAAATGGAGCGATACCGTAAGGAGGGTTATCCGGATAAGCTGATTCTGACAGATAATTCGGTTTTGGTTCGATCTACGAGGGACCCGGTTTTGAATCGGGTGATGGAGGATTGGCTGTATGAGGTATTGCATTACAGTAAGAGAGATCAGCTGAGTTTGGGTTATGCCTGCTGGAAGAATGGATTTGAGTATGACATTTCGGATCTATGCGCATTTATGAATCCATATTTTCATTCGCTGGCGCATAACAAATGAAGCAATGCGATAACCTGAGTCAGCGCAGTGTATCTGCTGAATATAAGGGAGAACGAGGACAGAAAACAATTGATAAAGCAGAGTATAGATTTAAATAACATAAACATCCTGATCACTGGCGCGGCCGGGTTTATCGGGGCGAGTCTTACGCTTCGCCTGCTTTCGGAGCTGGAAGGCTCAACGATCGTTGGAATCGATACAGTCAACGATTACTATTCCCGGGAGCTGAAAGAATATCGGCTGGGGTTGATTGAGAAAAAGGCAGAAGGCTCTGACTGTCAGTGGTCCTTTCAGAAGATATCCATAACGGACCGGGAGGCACTTTCCGGTTTATTTGAACAGTACCATTTCGAGGTCGTCGTCAATCTCGCGGCGCAGGCGGGTGTGCGGTACAGCCTGATCAACCCGGACGCTTTTATGGAATCCAATATCATTGGCTTTTATACAGTCTTAGAGGTGTGCAGGAAATATCTTCCGAAGCATCTGGTGTTTGCTTCTTCTTCCTCAGTTTACGGGGGAAATACCAAGGTGCCTTTTTGCATGTCAGACCGGACGGATACACCGATCAGTCTCTATGCAGCGACCAAAAAGTCCAATGAACTTATGGCATATACCTATGCAAAACTCTATGGGCTCCCTTGTACGGGCCTTCGATTCTTTACGGTCTATGGGCCCTTCGGCAGGCCGGATATGGCGTATTATAAATTCGCGGATAAGCTGGCCGGAGGGGAAAAGCTTCAGGTCTATAATTTCGGTAACTGTAAAAGAGATTTTACCTATGTGGATGATACGATCGAAGGTGTGTTCCGCGTCCTTCAGGGAGCGCCGCTTTCGTCAGTCCGTACGGAGGACGGTTCAGAGGAACAGGCGGTTCCGTATGCGCTTTACAATATCGGCGGGGGGAATCCGGAGGATCTGATGGAATTCATCCGGGTTTTATCAAAGGAGCTTGGCGCCTTCGGGGTTCTTCCGGAGGGCTTTGAGCTTGAGGAGCATATCGAATATCTTCCGATGCAGCCGGGGGACGTTGAAATAACCTATGCGGACAGTACAGAGCTAGAACGGGATTTTGATTTTATCCCAAAGATCGGGATCCGGGAGGGATTGCGTAAATTTGCCAAGTGGTACAGCGGGTATCTTAGATCATAGAGGATGTGTTTTCGGTAAGATCAGACGGAAAATAAGATGCAGACAATAGACCTATTAACAAAAATCAAACAGGCCGTTATGGCTAATCCGGCAGTTGTCAGCCAGATCGCTGTTTCGGATATTGAGAGCATGGTGTATCTGGAAACACAGTGCAGAAGGCAGCTGTATCCGAAGGAGCAGCTTCAGGAGACGGAGGTTTTTTTCGGAAGTATTTTAAATAAGCTCGGAGAGGCCTTTAACAAAAGGGATATTTTTTCTGTTCCGGGAGAATTGGATAGGCTGATATCCTATCTGAGGATCCTTCCGGAAACGGAATATGTTTCGGATTTTATTGAGGAAGCAAATCGGGATCATGTGCGTCTTTCACATGTTTTAAATCATACGATCTGGGTCGTTGGAGATTCTCATGTGAATTTCTTCAGCGGGAACGAGGAGCTTTCCTTTATTCCGATTGGAAATGACATCAATACGTGCAGGCAGGTGGGAGAGCTTCCTTTCAGTGTTTTCCATTTAGGGCCATGTCTTGCCTTTAACGCGAATAAATACGGGACGACGAGCCGTTTTCGTGAAAAGCTGGAATATCTGCTTGCGAACGTGATCGAAGAGAAAGCGAAAATCATGTTTACCATGGGTGAGATCGATATCCGCGCCCATGTTTTTAAAGAAACAGAGAAGCAGGGCTGCTCCTTTGAAGCTATTGTGGACGGGATCCTTGAAAACTATGTAGATATGATGAAGAGTGTGCGGGATAAGGGCTATACAGTCAGCTGCTTTGGACCGATTGCTTCTCAGAGTGATGAGGTACCGGCGGACGAAGAGGTATTTACAAGGTTCGGAACGGAAGAGGATCGAAACCGCGCAACCGCCTATTTTACGCATCGGCTGGAAGAAAGGCTTAAAATAGAGAGTATTCCGTTTTTGTCTGTGTTTGAGCAGATGGTATCGGAGGACGGATATACGAAATATCAGTATCTTTGTCCGGATCTATGTCATTTGGGGCAGGCAGCGCTTCCTCTGGTAAAAGAGGAGCTTAGGCAGAAAGGCATCTTATAATGTTTAGTGTTCCGGAAGGGTGGCTTGCGGGAGAGGTCAGAGACGGGTTTTATATAGACAGCATGATGAAGCGTGCCTGGGCTGCGGAGCTGAAGATCTTTTGGCAGCTGCAGGAGTTTTTTCTGGAATATGACATTCACTATCGCCTGGATTACGGGACGCTCTTAGGCGCTGTCCGACATGGTGGATTTATCCCGTGGGATGACGACATTGATCTTACGATGACCCGCGGCGATTATATGAAATTTATGTCGGTGTGTGATAAGCTGCCCTATCCTCTCCGGGCAAAGACCATCTATGGGGACGATGATTATTATAATCAGTTTCATACGGTGGTGTGTAATACAAGGGATCGGATTTTGTCATACAATGAGGAGCGTATGGAGTTGTACTCCGGGTGTCCCTTTATCGCGGCGATCGATGTTTTTCCTTTCGATTATATTCCAAGAAATGAGAATGACCGAAAGTACCAGAAGCTGTTATATAATATTGCTTTTGTTCTGGCAAACCGTTATGACAAGGAGCATGATTCCATAGCGTTTCAAAAGGATCTGGCGGCTCTCGAAAATCAGATCGGAGGCAGCTTTAACGGGGCGGAGCCTTTGCGCCCGCAGCTATTTCGGCTTGCGGACCGGATCGCTATGATGTGTCCGGAAAATGACTCAGATGAAGTGACGTATTATACCTATATGGTTACTCTCCCCGGTGCGGGGATCCGGAGAAAAGAGTGGTATGAGAAGACGGTTGAGCTTCCGTTCGAGTTTATTACAGCCGAGGTTCCTGCCTGGTATAATAAGGTGCTTTCCGTAAATTTCGGCGGATATATGAATTCGAGCAAGCATGGCGCGGGGCACGGATATCCGTTCTACGAGGAGCAGAAGGAGGTCTTGGAATTTCACGGAAATCTCAAAAGCTATGCCTATGAGCGAATGGAAAACTAAAACGAAAAGCGCGAACGGCTATATCCCTTTCTTTGTGAATGACGCGGAGGAAATGGTATAGTGAGTTGACACAAGGTATAAAAGGATATAAAATACTCTCCTAAGTATAAAAAGATATAAAGGGATATAAAAAGAAGACGGAGATATAAAAGACTACCATGCAGAATCCTTTTACCATATATTTTGGAAAAAAGCCGGAACAGTTCGTCTTAAGGCTGTCACAGACAAATGAGATCATAAACACCTTTGACTCCGACAGCTCTTCCACCCAGGTCTATTTGATTACCGGAGTCCGGGGCTGTGGTAAGACGGTTATGATGACGGATATATCCAATAAACTGTCAGCCAAAGAGGATTGGATCGCAGTAGAGCTGAATCCGGAAAGAGATATGTTATACTGGTTAACACTTTTCGTTGCCGATCAACCGGACTCGCAAACGCAATTCCAGTACGTTTACTTTATCAAAAACGGCAATTAATTGCGTTCGCGAGTATAAAATATGTTACCACTCTTCTTTATAACCTTCTGACTCCTCCTGAACGATTTCAAGAATCTGCCTTGCGGAGAGCTTTGCGCGGTACTTCGGATTGGAAAAGATATCCATGCTTTCGGGGGTTCTGGTCGCCCGCTTTTCAAAGGATACCGCTTCAAAATCACGTCCCAGCCATACATAGTCTTCTTCTGTGATCGTATCGGGATCAAAAAAGTTTCCGCAGTAGCGGAAGGAGTGCCAGTCACGCATTTTATAGCTGCCAAGATGCTTAAAGCAAACGTAGGTCCCGTAGGTTTCAAATTCGGAGAAGCACGGATATTTCAGCTTCTCGATCCCGATCAGCCGCAGGATCCTTTCGTAATAAGCATTTCCTGTCAGAGCTTCATTTCTTTCGATCGAAGCTAAGATTTCCGTTACGACTTCACAATTAAATAACATATGTTCTGAAATAAAGGATTTTTGGATACATTTTTTCATTCCGGGGAAAAGCTGTCCTAAGGTGGTGAAATAGTTTTCATTGTATTCCTGTTTGAGATCAAAAAAGGGAGTTCCTGTCTCGTCGAACATAGAAAAGGTATGGCAGGGGATCGTATCGCCGTCCCAGGTCATATAGTATTCATCCTCGCAGACCTTTGCGTATTCCAGCTTTAAAAACTGCTGATAATACCAGCCGGTCATCCCCCGGGGAACGTCGTCAAGGCTTAAGATGTCCTGCATGATCCGATTGACGTTTTCAAAGGGGAGAAGGTCGTTTTCGTTCAGAAACTGAACCTTTTCGGGAAGGTCGTCGCGCTTTACCCGCTCCTCGACTTCTTCGCTTCCGATGAATATGATATTTCGGGCGGGAAGGTTTGCCGCAAGTCTCGGATAGTTTCTGCTTACGCGGTCGTAGTCTGCGGCGGTGATGACGATCAGGGCGTTATATTCCTTGTTCATAGTATTCTCCCTTGTGATTATGATAAAGAGTCGGGGTCAAAAGTCATCATGATAATAGCACAAATAAAATGGAATTGCGATTCTATTCGACGTGAGATAAAATGTTTTAGGAAAAAAAGTTTCTGGTTTTGACAGGAAGGGAGAATTTACAGCATGGCGGGAGAAAACAGAAAAATAAAGTTATTCGTTCCGGGGCGGCTTTGCTTATTCGGAGAACACAGCGACTGGGCGGGGGGCTATCGGACGACGAACGCGGAGCTGGAACCGGGACATGCGATCGTAACGGGTCTGGAGCAGGGGATATATGCCACCGCCTATCGGAGCAAGGACTTTCGGGTGATCAATAGACTGGGGGAAAATAATACAGCCGGGCAAGTCGAGGCGAACAGCCAGAGAGAAACCTATATTTCAGGGGAAAATGCGGGAACTGGTGCTGATCCGGATAAAACGATGGTGGCGGATGAGTTTTCCTGTCCCATGGATTTCAAGAAGCTGCGTGAGACGGCGAAGGAGGGCGGATACTTCTCCTATGTCGCAGGAGTTGCTTCCTATATAGATGAGTGGTACCGGGTGGACGGCGTGACGATCGAGATCACGGATATGACGCTTCCGATGAAGAGCGGGCTGTCCTCCTCCGCCGCGATCTGCGTCCTTGTGGCGCGGGCGTTTAACGAGCTGTATGATCTGCAGCTGAATACGCTTGGAATTATGAATATCGCCTATCTCGGTGAGCAGAGGACTCCTTCGAGATGCGGGCGACTGGATCAGGCCTGTGCCTTCGGGGTGCGGCCGGTCAATATGACCTTTGACGGCAATGAGATTCTGGTGGATCGGATGGTGGTCGGAGCGCCGCTTTATTATGTATTTGCGGATTTAATGGCGCATAAGGATACGGTGCGGATCCTTTCGGATCTGAACAGTGGCTTTCCGTTTGCAAGAAGCGACGAGGATAAGGCGATCCAGGAGGCGTTAGGCGTTGAAAATACCGAGATCAATAAGCGGGCGGTGGAATATATCGCTTCGGGCGATACAAAGGCATTAGGGGCGCTGATGGTCGAGGCACAGGAGCTGTTTGACAGAAAGGTTGCCCCGAAGTCCCCGGACGAGCTGGCTTCGCCGGTTCTGCACGCGGCTCTTTCCGACCCTGAGATCATAAAGCTGACCTACGGGCGCAAGGGAGTTGGCTCTCAGGGAGACGGTACGGTGCAGTTTCTGGCAAAGGATGAAGAGACGCAGAAGCAGCTGATGGCCTATCTGAAGGATGTAAAGGGGATGAACTGTTATAAGCTGACGCTGCAGCCGGGGTCGCTTGTTAAGAAGGCGGTGATTCCGCTTGCGGGCTTTGGAACGAGGCTGTATCCGGAGACCAGGGGCGTTAAGAAGGCGTTTCTTCCGGTGCCGGACCGGGATGGGCTGCTGAAGCCGTCGATTTTGATTCTGCTGGAAGAGCTGGATGAGATCGGAATCGAGAGTATCTGTCTTGTGGTAGGAAAGGATGAGGAGCAGTATTACCGCGATTTCTTCCAGAATCCTCTGCCCATGCAGCACTATGAAAAGCTGCCAAAGAAGGCGCAGGCCTACGATGATAAGATCCGGCGGATCGGGGCGAAAATCACCTTTGCCTATCAGGAGGAGATGCTGGGCTTTGGCCATGCGGTATATCAGACCGCGGGGTTTGCGTCGGGGGAGCCGGTGCTGATGCTTCTTGGAGATACGATCTATAAGAGCAATACGGCGGAGCCCTGTACGAAGCAGCTGCTGCACCAATTTGATCTACTGGGGCAGTCGGTGGTGTCGGTGCATCGGATCCCGCTTTCAGAGGTCAACAGCTACGGGATTTTTGCGGGAAGCTGGGAGGATAATGAGAAAACGGTGATCGATCTGGATAGGATCTTTGAAAAGCCAACGGAGGTATATGCCTCGGATTATCTTGGGATGCCGATGGATAATAACGGAGAGGAATCGGGGTATTACGCGGCGTTTGGGGCTTATGTGATCACGCCGGAGGTTTATGATGAGCTGGGTGAGATGGTGAAGGAATATGAGGCAAGGCGGGCGGACGGATCTGTAGCCGGAGAGGTGGAATTTACCGAAGCGCTCAGGCGGGTCATGGAGAAGCAGGGGATGTACGCCTTCGTCCCCCAAGGAGAATCCTTCGATACCGGAAACGTTGCGGCGTATATGGATACGATCGCGAGATATGGAAGATGACGAAGGCATACTGGAACGCCTTCGATTTGACACAAGGAGAATTTTTCGATACAGGAAATGCTCCTGCCTATATGGATACGATCGCGAGGTTTGGAAAATAGGCTTTTTTTATGAAATCGAAACGAACGGTTTTTGGTTTTTCTATTCTTATAGTGTTGCTGCTTCTATTTATCGTTCTGAATATGAAGACAGGCAGTGTTCCGATCTCGGGACAAGAGGTTTTTAATGCTCTTTTCGGGAGAGAATCTGAGGGAACGTCTTATCATATTATCCGCGATATCCGGATCCCGAGGCTGATCGCGGCGTTTATTCTGGGTGGGGCGCTGGCGGTTGCGGGTTATCTGTTCCAGACCTTTTTTCATAATCCGATCGCGGGGCCCTATGTTCTCGGAGTGTCCTCCGCCGCGAAGCTCGTTGTTGCCTTTATTCTGATCATTTCTTTGGAGCGAAGCTCTCATTTAAGCTCCTGGGGGATGATCCTTGCGGCGTTTCTTGGGTCCTTGCTTTCTATGATCTTTATTCTGTTCATCGCTTCCCGTGTCAAAAGCATGTCGATCCTGATCATTTGCGGCGTAATGATCGGGTATATCTGCTCCGCGGTGACGGATATCGCTGTGACCTTTGCGGATGACTCCAATATCGTAAATCTTCACAGCTGGTCGCTGGGGAGCTTTTCGGGGATCACACAGGAGAACAATCTGGTTGCTTTTATCGTAACAGCTGCCGCGATGCTCTTTACCTTACTGCTCAGCAAGCCCATCGGCGCCTATCAGCTGGGAGAAACCTACGCGGAGAATCTCGGGGTTAATATCAGACGTTTTCGGGTTTTCCTGGTGCTTCTGTCCGGGCTGTTATCCGCCTGTGTGACGGCCTTTGCCGGACCGATTTCCTTTGTGGGTATCGCTGTGCCGCATCTGATGAGGAATATCTTTAAGACCGAAAAACCGCTTATTATGATCCCGGCCTGCTTTTTGGGCGGAGCGGTGTTCTGTCTGATCTGCGATCTGATCGCGAAGAGCTTGTTTGCCCCGGTAGAGCTCAGTATCAGTACCGTGACTTCGGTGTTTGGCGCTCCGATCGTGATCTGGATCCTGTTTTCAAGGAACGGGGAAGGAAGCAAAGAATAGAGGAACAGTGCAGTAATGGACATAGATGATGCACAAAAAAACAAAAATATAGTCGTCAGGTCGGCAGCGCTTACCGTAGGGTACGGAAATACAGCAATCGTTTCCGGTATCAATCTTACAATCCGGACGGGGAGCGTTGTAACGCTGATCGGACGGAACGGGAGCGGGAAGTCCACGATGCTTCGCTGCTTTTCCGGACAGAGACCGCCGCTTTCGGGGCAGGTATTTTTAGGAGGTTCGGAGCTTTTCTCGCTGAATGTCAAGGAGCGTTCCAGGCGGATCGCGATCCTGATGACGGAGCGGTTCAGGTCGGGTTTTCTGACGGCCAGAGAGGTTGTGGAGTTTGGGCGCTATCCCTATACGGACCTGATCGGAAGACTGTCGGAAAGAGACCGGGAGGCTGTAGAGGACGCGATGGAGGAGCTTCAGATCACGCCCCTTGCGGACAGGCTGTTCTCGCAGCTTTCGGACGGGCAGCGGCAGCTTGTGATGCTTGCCAGAGCGATCTGTCAGGAGCCGGAGCTTCTGATCATGGATGAGCCGACGACCTTTCTTGATATCAATTATAAGCTGGAACTGCTAAAGATCGTAAGGAGGCTTTCCGAGCGGGGGATCGCGGTCCTGATGTCATTGCATGAGCTGGAGCTGGCCCGGGAGATCTCGGATCAGGCGGTGTGTATCAAGAATGGACAGGTCGTACGGGTCGGTGATGCTAAGAAGACGCTGACGCGGGAGTTCATTGCGGAGCTTTTTGATATTAAGGATATGGAGATGCTTGGGAAGCTGTTGTGATGTGTCACATTTTTATCACATTTCAACCACAGGAAAAACAAATTCTTCGGATATATTACGTTCATTGTTTGAGAAAATAAGCGTTCCGTTACAGGAAACAGCGGCGAAAGGAGGGAGACGGGAATGAGAGATGATTACCGGCACGAGATCAAGCACCGGATCAGCCGGATGGATATGTACTGCATCAGGCAGCGGCTTTCGGCTATCACGACTCCCGATCCGCACGCGGTCGGCGGAAAATATTTTATCCGAAGTCTATATTTTGATACGCCGGAGGATAAAGCGCTTCGCGAGAAGATCGACGGCGTCGACCGGAGGGAAAAATTTCGGATCCGTTACTATAATGATGATCTGAACTTTATCCGGCTGGAAAAAAAAAGTAAGTTAAACGGTCTCGGAACGAAGGATATGGCAAAGATTTCGAAAGAACATGCGCAGGACATCGTGGATGGGAAGCTCGAATGGATGATTGAGGATGATCAGAAGCTGATCCGCGAGCTGTACGCGAAGATGAAGAACGAAAATCTCCGGCCGAGGACGATCGTGGATTATACGCGGGAACCTTTCATCTACGATCCGGGAAACGTCCGGGTAACACTGGATTATGATATACGGACAGGGCTGTTCAGCACGGATTTTCTGAACCGGTCGGTCCCTACGATCCCGGTGAAGGAGTCCCCGATCATTTTAGAGGTAAAATGGGACGGATTCCTGCCGGAGATCATAAGACAGGCGGTACAGCAGAGCGTGACCGCGGGGGCGTATTCCAAATACGCGGAGTGCAGGATGTATGACTGAATTTTATAAAGAAAGGATTTGCCACCGTAAATCCAATATCGACAAAAATATCTAAAAGACAGAAGTTTTTCCATCTCTGAGGTTTGTTGCTGCAACATCTCAGAGAAGGATAAAATGGCTGGCGACAAAATATAAGAGCAGGGAGGACCTTTTCATGAGTTTCAACGACATTTTTAAATCCAGTTTCCTGGATAATGTAACCAGCGTAAGCATTTTCGATATGGTGCTGGCGCTTGTACTGGCCTTCGGGCTGGGGATGTTCATTTTTTATGTGTATAAGAAAACGTGCAGCAGCGTAATGTATTCCGCGAGCTTCGGCGTGACCCTGGTAGCCCTGACTATGATCTCGACGCTTGTGATCCTTGCGGTAACGAGTAACGTCGTGCTTTCCCTTGGTATGGTCGGTGCGTTGTCTATCGTCCGTTTCCGTACAGCGATCAAGGAGCCGTTGGATATCGCCTACCTGTTCTGGTCGATCGCGGTCGGTATCGTACTTGCCGCCGGGATGATCCCCCTTGCAGTTTTCGGAAGCATCGTGATCGGAGTTATGATGATCCTCCTTGTAAATAAGAAGACTTATACGAATCCTTATATTGTGGTTCTTCGTGTAGATAATCACGAAAGTGAAGTCAAAGCGAAGTCCTTTATCGAGCAGAATACGCTGAAATGCGCGGTGAAGAGTAAGAGCGCCTCGAATGGTTTGGTGGAGCTGAATATGGATGTGCGCCTCAAAGAAGATAATACAGACTTCGTGAATGAGCTCGCGGCGATGGAAGGCGTTCAGAGCGCAGTCCTCGTAAGTTATAATGGAGACTTCATGTCCTAGTTCGCAAAAAAAGCCGATATAAAAAAGCATAGAAAATGATATCGGCTTTTTTTGCTAACAGCCGAACGATCTCCAAGAAAACGAAGAACAGGAAACGAGTAGGCAGGGAGATCGGGAGGCCCCCGGAAGAACATAGCGTGGGACACGACTCAAAAGCCGATATAAAAAGCATAGAAAATGATATCGGCTTTTTTTGCGAACAGCCGAACGATCTCCCAGAAAAC
>JAFSXN010000182.1 GCA_017444015.1 Lachnospiraceae bacterium
CAAAAAGAAGCCGCCACCGCCAGCAGCGATCCTGCTCCGAAAACCCAGCGGAACCAAATGGGCGGCAGCAATATCATCCGAATCGTTTTTCTCATGCTTAATGCCGTAAATCCGAAAGGAGACAGGGAACCGTCCCAATGCCATTTAGATAAGGCTTCCCCCTGTCTCCACAACATTCGTAGCTGCTTAATCAGAGGCTTACAGCCTCTGATTTTTTTGTAATTAATATCTCTGATTTTTTTGTAATTAATACTTGACAAATTCGGTAAAAAATGCGGCGCAGCCCCTTAATTATGCGCTTTCGGAGGGGCCGCTTATGGTACGCATTTCACCTGATCAAGTAAAAAAGATTCTCCTTAATGCTGCTGCTTATATCCCGCAGCATCCCGACATTTTCTTCGTCAATCCAGGCAGGGATTTCTCCCGTATAAAGAAGATATCCCTGTTGGACACCCTTCTTTTCCCTATGGTGGCCGCTTCGGATAATGTCCGGACCGAACTGCTGGATTTCTTCGGAGAGGATTTGCCTCCTTCTCCTTCCGCTATGATCCAACGCAGGAACCAGTTGAAACCGGCTGCTTTTGAGGAACTGTTTCACCGCTTTACCAGTTCTGTCCCGGTTTCAAAGAAGTTCCACGGTCTTCGCCTCTTCGCCATTGACGGAACCCGGTTGAATCTCCCCTACAATCCCAACGACCAGGATACCTTTGTAAAAGACATTAAGGGCCGCAGAGGGATCAACCAGATCCATTTCAATGCCCTCTATGACATCCTCAATGATATCTTCATCGACAAAGTACTCCAGCCCGTCCACGAAATGAACGAAAAGGCTGCTTTCTCCGACTTCCTTCACAGATACGGAACAGATCAGAAAGTCCTTTTTATCGCTGACCGCGGGTATGCCTCTTACAACATCTTTGCCGATGCTATTAAGCATCATCGCCTGTTTCTTATCCGTGTCCCCGAATCCTTTGCCATGGATATCTGCAAAAGCGATGATCACTGGCTCGTCTCCGATTTAGAGGATATCCGGGTCACAGTTCATGTGGGCCGCTGCATGAAAAGGCAAAATCTCCAGCTTAAGAACTATCATTGCATCCCTAAAAAGGGACACTATGATTTCATCCCTCCGGGGTCTGATGCGTATGACGCCCTCCATCTGAGGGTAGTGAAGTTCCCAATCTCTGACAATTCCTATGAATACCTCGTGACGAACCTCGAGCCTCATGCTTATCCCCTCGATACCGTCAAGGAGCTATACCGGATCCGGTGGGGAATCGAGACCGCATTCCGCCATCTTAAATATGCCGGCAGCATGGTACATCTTCATTCCATCAAGAAGGATCTGCTCCTGCAGGAGATCTACGCCAAACTTACTCTATACAACTTTTCCTCATTCATAAAAACCAATGTCGAGGATAAGGTGGAGAAGGCAACGGAGAAATACAGGTACAAAGTCAATCACACCCAGATACAGAAAATCTGTAGTCGCTTTCTGAAGGGTAAGGTTTCCGACGTGATGAAGCTGATCAGAGGTTTGGCGGTACCAGTCCGACCGGGCCGCAGCTTCCAAAGGAATCTGCGGCGCCAGTCGGCTGATACTTTAGCGTATCGATAAATCCAACAAAACAGAATACCTTTCAGTAGACAGCCCACACATGACTGTCTGTTTGCCTTTTCCAAAAATATGATTTCTGGCCGTAAACCCGAGAACTGATATTTGTATTTGCGTTGAATCTATCTAAATCCTCATGATACAGTAATTTCGCAGTATGTGCATCTAAATGACATTGGAACCGTCCCCTGGCACCTTTACCTGGACGCGACATAGGCTTCGATCGCCCTGCACGCGAACCTGCCGATGCCCTCACCTCCGGCCTTATCGATGTTTGCGGTCATGCTGCCCCCGCCGGCGTACATCCTGCCAAGACCGGAAAGGATTTCATCCGGGCAGGTGTACATGTTTTCGGTTATGAAATCCTGGAGTTTTTTCACAAGCAGCTGTGCCTCCTCACAGGCGGGATCCTGATCCCGGAGCGCGCCGAATTCGGTGAAAATCGCCATGATCCGCCCGTAGAGATTCCGGTTGTCCCCGGCGGTCCTCCCCGCGGATTTCTTTTCGTACTCCTTCCACTCCGGCGTGTTTCCCCAGGACTCCTTCGCCTGTTTTGCGTATTCATCGATTATTCTGGTATCAAATGCGTCAAAATTCATATATTTCACTCCTTTACGCTGAATTCCCCGGGCGAGATCGATCAGGTTCTCCAGGTGCTCCTTCTTCAGCTGCAGAAGACTGATCTGCTGCTCCAGCGCCTTGTTCCGGTCAAACACCGGGCTGTCTATAATTCCCTTGATGTCCTTAAGCGGAAAATCCAGCTCGCGGAACAGCAGGATCTGCTGCAGCCGCTCCAGTGCCGCATCGTCATAGAGCCGGTATCCCGACTCCGTCTTCCGCGTCGCGGGAAGCAGCCCCATCCGGTCATAAATGTGAAGAGCGCGTATACTCACTCCTGTCAGCGCCGAAACCTCATGCACCGTTCTCATCATCGATCCCCCCTCACCTCGCTGAACATACTGTAAACTATGACGCAAGGTAAGAGTCAAGAGTGTTG
>JAFSXN010000183.1 GCA_017444015.1 Lachnospiraceae bacterium
AGGAGTGGATGGAAAAGGGAGAAGATGTGCTCGTGATCTATGATGATCTGAGTAAGCACGCAGTGGCATACCGTACCCTGTCCTTACTGCTTCGCCGTCCGCCTGGACGTGAGGCTTATCCCGGTGATGTTTTCTATCTCCATTCGAGACTTTTGGAGCGTGCTGCGAGAATGAGCGAGGAGTACGGCGGAGGTTCGCTTACCGCGCTTCCGATCATAGAGACCCAGGCAGGCGATGTTTCGGCTTATATTCCGACAAACGTTATTTCCATCACGGACGGACAGATCTATCTTGAGACAGAGATGTTCAATTCGGGCTTCCGTCCCGCGATCAATGCGGGTCTTTCGGTTTCTCGAGTCGGCGGGGCCGCGCAGATCAAGGCGATGAAGAAGATCTCGGCGCCGATCCGTACGGAGTTAGCCCAGTACAGGGAGCTTGCAGCCTTTGCTCAGTTCGGCTCCGAGCTGGACGCGGATACCAGGGAGAAGTTAGCGCAGGGTGAAAGGATCCGTGAGGTCTTAAAACAGCCTCAGTACAAGCCGATGCCGGTAGAGTATCAGGTTTTGATGATTTACGCGGTTACAAGGAAGTATCTGCTTGATATCCCGACCGAGAGGGTCACGGATTTTGAGGCGGAGTTCTTTGAGTATATCAAGACGAATTATCCTGAGGTCCCGGCGAGTATCAAGGATACAAAGGAGCTGTCCGCGGAGGCGGAAGAAAAGCTGAAGAAGGCGCTGGAAACGTTTATAAAGGACTTTAAATAATTTTTGGTTAAGGAGCTGCTATTATGGCTTCGATGCGGGATATAAAAAGAAGAAAGGTCAGTATACAGAGCACACAGCAGATCACCAAGGCGATGAAGCTGGTTTCGACGGTGAAGCTGCAGCGGGCAAAGCGTCGGGCGGAGAATTCCAGGGCGTATTTTCAGTGTATGTATGATACGGTGACGGGGATCCTGAAAAAGTCCGGCTATATTGACCACCCCTATATGCTTCCGAATCAGTCGGAGAAGAAGGCGGTCGTTGTCATTACCTCCAACAGAGGTCTTGCGGGCGGCTATAATTCCAATGTGACAAAGCTGATCTTAAACAGCGGCTGGCGGCAGGAGGATGTCTCGGTCTATTCGGTCGGAAAAAAGGGCAGGGATACCCTGAAGCGTCACGGCTATGAAATAAGAAAGGATTTGTCGGATGCCATCGAGGAGCCTCTGTACGCGGATGCCATGGAGCTTTCGGAGGAGCTGTTAAAGGCTTTTTCGGAGGGCGAGATCGGGGAGATCTATGTCGCTTATACCGGCTTTAAGAATACGGTTTCGCATATTCCGACGCTGATGAAGCTGCTGCCGGTGGATATTTCGGATACGGCGAAGGAAGCGTATGATGTTGAGGGAAACGGTAACGGCGGCGGAACCGCACCTATGAACTACGAACCAGAGGACATTGAGGCTCTGGATATGATCATTCCCAAGTATGTGACGAGTATTCTGTTCGGAGCATTTGTTCAGTCGGTGGCCAGTGAGAACGGGGCCAGGATGCAGGCGATGGATTCAGCGACGAACAATGCGGAGGAAATGATCGGGAAGTTAGAGCTGCAGTATAATAGAGCAAGACAGGGACATATCACACAGGAGCTGACGGAAATTATCGGAGGCGCTGACGCGCTGGATTGATCTGTTTTTCAAGATCGCCAGGCTCCCGGAAGATATTTACGGAGAGAACACCTTAGCAAATATTCTGTAGGCAAAATGGAAAGATAACATAAAAGGAGTAAAAAAGTGGCGGAGAATAATAAAGGAAGGATAA
This sequence comes from Lachnospiraceae bacterium, assembly GCA_017444015.1. Taxonomy (GTDB): domain Bacteria; phylum Bacillota; class Clostridia; order Lachnospirales; family Lachnospiraceae; genus UBA2868. The sequence goes on from JAFSXN010000183.1 coordinate 1,806, forward strand.
CTCAGATTATCGGCGCTGTACTGGATATTAAATTTACGGACGGGAATCTGCCGGAGATCAATGAGGCGATCAGTATTACAAGAACTACCGGTGACGAGCTGGTAGTTGAGGTAGCCCAGCATCTCGGGGACGATACCGTACGGTGTATCGCGATGGGACCCACAGACGGCCTGGTCCGCGGAATGGAAGCGGTGGCGACCGGCGGTCCGATCACGGTTCCGGTCGGAGAAAATACGCTGGGAAGAATATTTAACGTTCTGGGCGAGCCCATTGATAACAAGCCGGCTCCCGAGAATGTCAAGAGATATCCGATCCACAGACAGGCTCCGAGCTTTGAAGAGCAGTCGACCTCGACGGAAATGCTGGAAACGGGTATCAAGGTCGTGGATCTCCTCTGTCCCTACCAGAAAGGCGGAAAGATCGGGCTGTTTGGCGGCGCGGGTGTCGGTAAGACGGTTCTGATCCAGGAACTGATCCGTAATATCGCGACCGAGCACGGCGGATTTTCCGTATTTACCGGTGTTGGCGAGCGGACCCGTGAGGGGAACGATCTCTACCACGAAATGTCGGATTCGGGCGTTATTGATAAGACGACCATGGTCTTCGGTCAGATGAACGAGCCCCCCGGAGCCCGTATGAGAGTAGGACTTTCGGGACTTACCATGGCGGAGTATTTCCGTGATGAGGGCGGAAAGGACGTTCTTCTGTTCATTGATAATATTTTCCGTTTCACGCAGGCAGGCTCAGAAGTTTCGGCGCTGCTTGGACGTATGCCTTCGGCGGTTGGCTACCAGCCGACGCTGCAGACGGAGATGGGTGCTTTACAGGAGAGGATCACTTCGACAAAGGCCGGTTCCATTACCTCGGTTCAGGCGGTCTATGTACCGGCAGACGACCTGACGGACCCTGCTCCGGCTACGACCTTTGCTCACCTTGACGCGACGACGGTACTTTCCCGTTCCATCGTTGAGCTTGGAATCTATCCGGCAGTTGACCCTCTGGAGTCGACATCGAGAATTCTTGATCCGAGGGTAGTCGGCGAGGAGCATTACCGGGTTGCGAGAAGCGTTCAGGAAATTCTTCAGAAATATAAGGAGCTGCAGGATATCATCGCAATCCTCGGTATGGACGAGCTTTCCGAGGAGGATAAGCTGACGGTATCGAGAGCGAGAAAGGTTCAGAGATTCCTGTCTCAGCCGTTCTTTGTCGCCGGACAGTTTACGGGTCTTGAGGGACGTTATGTCGCGATCTCGGATACGATCCAGGGCTTTAAGGAAATCATTGAGGGTAAGCACGACGACATTCCCGAGTCATATTTCCTGAATGCGGGAAGTATCGACGACGTACTGGCGAAGATGAAGTAAGGAGTTGTCATCGCGCTGGCACGAGTACATTTGACTGAATCCTACTTCCTGAATGCGGGAAGTATCGACGACGTACTGGCGAAGGTGAAGTAAGGAGTTGTCATCGTGCTGGCACGAGTACATTTGACTGAATCCTACTTCCTGAATGCGGGAAGTATTGACGACGTACTGGCGAAGATGAAGTAAGGAGTTGTCATCGTGCTGGCACGAGTACATTTGACTGAATCCTACTTCCTGAATGCGGGAAGTATTGATGATGTTCTTAAAAAGGTGAAGTAAGAATGGCTGATGAACGGGCTTTTAGTTTAAGGATAATAACGCCGGAGAGGGTTTTCTATGAGGGCGATGTGATCATGATCGAGCTTACGACAACGGAGGGCGAGATCGGGATCTTAAAGCGCCATATTCCGCTGACTGCTGTCGTTGCTCCCGGGGTTATGTATATCAAGGAGACGGAGGAGGATATTAAGGTAGCGGCGCTGCATGCAGGCTTTCTTGAGATCCTTCCCGATGCGGTAACAGTTCTTGCGGAGGTTGTCGAGTGGCCGCAGGAGATTGATCTGAACCGGGCGGAGGAGGCAAAGCTTCGAGCCGAGAGGAGGCTTGTCGAGCGGGAGCTTGGAACAGACCTGAACCGGGCGAGCCTGGCGTTAAAGCGGTCGGTTGCAAGAATCGAGGCAACGAAAAAATAGTCAGCCATACCTTTTTCTGTACGCTACTCGCGAGTCTGCGAGCGGCGGGCTGAATAATTACAAGGAGACTTATTATTCTATTCTATGAAAGAATCAGATAAAAAAATAAAGCAGATCACACAGGCGGCAGTAATTGCCGCCATTTATGTCATATTGACCTTTGTTGCAAACGCCCTGGGACTTGCTTCAGGCGTTATCCAGGTCCGTATCTCGGAGGCTCTTACGATCCTCCCTTATTTTACGCCTGCCGCGATCCCGGGACTTTTTGTCGGCTGCGTTCTTGCAAATATTCTTACCGGATGCCTGCCCTTAGACGTGGTTTTCGGCTCTCTTGCAACCCTGCTTGGCGCTTTTTGGACGTATTATTTAAGGAAGCTGAATCTGCCTGACAGCAAAGCGAGATGGCTTGCTCCTCTTCCGCCGATCGTCGCGAATACGTTGATCGTACCCTTTGTACTGGCGTTTGTATATCAGTTTGAGGGGTCGATTGCGTACTTTATGCTGACGGTAGGCGCAGGGGAAGTGATCTCCTGCGGAGTTTTCGGCGCGATCCTCTTTGGCGCGTTCCGGAAATATGACAGGATTTTTTAGACATTACACCCCCATTTTTTACTTTCCATTTGTGTATTATGTTATAGGAAACGAATTTATTCGTTTCCAAATAATCCTTCTTTGAAATGGAAGAGATCAAAGAAGAGGGGTTGGAAAGGAGAAGCAATGAAAAAAGGATTTTGGGGATATTTTAAGAGAGGGATTCTGCTCTGCTTTATAGGATCATATGCGCTGCTTGGAACGATGGAGCAGATGTCGGTGATCGTTCGGGCGGAGACAGTCGGGGAAGAGATGGCTGTGTCTGAGAGCGGAGAAGAGCTAGTCGCTCTGATTCAGGAAGCCATAGCCGAAAGCGAAGAAGAGTTACTGACACAGGAAGCCATAGCTGAAAACGAAGAAGAGAGCGCCCTGGTAACGGACAATGAGGCGGCAGTCGGTGAAGAGACCGGGGAAGCAGGGAGCGAAGCAGCAGATACTGCAGAATCGGAACAGTCGGTGGAGGATGAATCTGCGCTGAATGAAACGTCGATGCTTCTGTCGGAAATCGACAATGAAGGGATCACAACGACGCAGACCGGCTCCGAAACCGTAACTTTTACTACGGAGAACGGGGTTACGTCCGCTGCTTTTTCACAAGAGGGCGAGGCCATCACCGCCCAGACCGATTCGGAAACCGGTGTGGTTACGGTAACAATAGGGACCGCGGGAGAATATACGCTTACGGGGTCTGCTGTCAATACAATTATAGCTGTAGCAAAAGGCCTTACCGGTGTTACGCTCAACTTCAATGCGTTCAATATAGACGATTCCGCGCTGTGCAGTAAAACAGGCTCGGACAGTCCGGTGCTTTCGATCGGCAAGGGCTCGGCCGTCACAATAAATATGACAGGAGAGAGTTTACTGAAAGGCAGCAGTACTTTTGCGGAAGAACCGGCTCCGATCATTAAAGCCCCTTCTGCGACGCTTACGTTTGAAGGCGCAGGCTCGCTGACCGTGACGGATGCGATGCCGACAGATACGACCTTTACATATAACGGGGAAAACGTAGATCCCGCGGACGGTATTTCAGCGAAAGAAGGGACCGTAAACTTTACCTCCGGTACGGTAAACGTAGCAAACGTAAACGGCAGCGCTGTCAAGGCAAAGCAGGGAACAATCAATGTAAACGGCGGTACGCTTAATACTTCCTATACCTGTGACGATGCGGTAAAGGCCAAGGACGGTACGATCAATATTACCTCCGGTACGGTAAATATCTCTTATTCTTACGGCGACGGCCTGAAGGCCAAAATGGAGGATGTACCGACAGGCGGAAATATCAATATTTCCGGGGGTACCGTCAATATCACCGAGGAGATCTACGGGGACGGTATCCAGGGTGAGAATGTCAATATCAGTGACGGAACGGTAGATATCAAGACAGTTTTTGATAATGCGGCAGAGCAGTACTATACCTCGGGCAGTACCTCTACCTCCCTGAATACGATCACAGAGGTAAATGATACCTGTAAAACCGAGCGGATCAATGTCGATACCGGCGACCATTCCGGGATCAAGGCGGGGACAAAGGAATCCACAAGGATCTTTTCGGGCCTTCTGACAACAGATCCGGGGAACGCGATTAAGACGTATTCTGCTTCCGGCGGTCTTACGATCAGCGGCGGAACGGTCAATATCAATACCCTGGGAGCAGGACTGAAGGCAAATAAGGCTAGCGGCTATACTGCCTGTTCAAACGGTCAGTATATCATCGGATCCCCGGATGACGGGCTTCATTCCAATAATAACCTTGTAATCAGGGGCGGAACGATCACGATCAATTCCTCCGACGACGGTATCACGGCAGCGGGAGACGTGACCATTACCGGCAGCGATACCAAAGTGGATATCCAGAATTCCTTCGAAGGGATCGAGGGTTCCAATATAATATTCGGAACAAGCGGGGCATCGGATGGACCTACGGTCACCATTGTATCTGACGACGACGGGATCAACGCGGCTCATAAGAGCGGCGTGACCTATACCTATGACGGCAGTGAGGAGACGGACTCCGGTTATACCAAGACGACGGTCAAGGCGGAAGGCAACAGCTGTGTTGTATACAGCGGAGCGGTTACGATAAAGATTGATACAGCCTCGACAAAGTCAAGAACGCTTCGCAACGGCAGCGCCTCTTCAACAAAGGACGTAAATTATACGGCGGATGGCGACGGGATCGACTGCAATGGGACGCTGGAGCTTGCGGGAGGTATGACTACGGTATTCGGAGCGTCTCCCAGCACCAGCAATTCCCCCATAGATACCGATGGCGGCTTTACGCTTGGGGAAAACGCAAGACTCTTAGCGACAGGCTCGGACGGTATGGGTGAGTCGGTTCCGGAATATGGCAGCGGGTATTATATCATCTATGGAAGCAGCGGACAAAGCGGCCAGGGCGGATCTAATCCGGGCGGAACCGGTGGCCAGGGCGGATTTAACCCGGGCGGACAATCGGGATCGGGCGCATTCGGTCAGGATGAATTGAGTTCTGAAAGCGTTGATGACCTGGCGGCTCCGGGAGAGCAAGGCCCCGGTGGAGGGAATAATCCCGGCGGGGGAAGTACCGCATCGATTTCTGCAAATTCCTCGTTTAAGGTAGTTGCGGGAAATGATACTCTGATCGATACAACGCTGCCCTATGCGGCTTCCTTCCTGATCTACGCAGATCCGGCTCTTGCGGAAAGCAATACGGTAACGATCGGGAGTACGCAAACAACACTGACCAGATCGCAGGCAAGCGGGACAAACAGTGGAACAACGATAAGCAGTGTTTCCGTAAGTCCGGCGTCTCAGACTCTGAATGTCGGCGAAAACGCAACATTGACTGCAACGGTCAACACATCCTCCGCAGGGCAGCAGGGACCGGGTGGCCAGGGTGATCCCGGAAGCAGCAGCTCCGTCATCTGGACGACGAGTGACAGCTCCGTAGCTACGGTAGCCGCGATCTCGACGACGACGGCGAAGGTATATGGACTTAAGGCCGGAACGGCGACGATCACCGCGACCTCCGCATCCGACAGTACGAAGTCAGGGACCTGTACGGTAACGGTAGCAGCTTCTACTATTCTGACGTTGGATCGGTCTTCTCTGGAGATGGATATCGCGGAAGAGGCGGCAACTCTGACCGCCACTGTGACGACCTTGGGTGGAACGGCTCCGGATGTCACCTGGACCTCAAGCGATACCACCGAAAGCGTGATCAGGATCACTCCTTCCGGAACGCGGAACGCGACCCTGACCGTAACGCCGGTCGCAAAAGGAACGGCGACGATCACCGCCTTCGCAAACGACGCATCCGCGACCTGTATGGTAACTGTTATCGACAAGGTATCCGCTTCCGGACTGGACAGCAAGGTCAACCCGGAGGAGACAATTATTTCCGAAGAGGATGCCAAAAAAGGCATAACGAAAGCATATACGGCAGACATGGTCAAGGGTCAGACTGATACGCTTAGTGCGGGGGAATGGACCTCCGGGGATCCGAAAACTGTATCGGTTGTAAAGAAAACGGGCAAGATAACTGCAAAGAAAGCTGGCGGCCCGGTGACACTCACGAATACTCTGACAGACGGAACGAAGATAACATACGCAATTACGGTTTATGAGCCGAGCCTGACTTTAAACAGCAACGCTTCTCTGAACGGAAAGAGCAAGACCCTGTTGGTAGGGAATGCGTATGAAAACGCCCTTACTCTGAAGGTTGGGACGCCGTCTCTTCCGGTAGCCTGGATCTCTTCGAATCCTGCGGTGGTATCCGTGACAGGAGACCAGTACGGAACATCTGACGGAACAGGGATTTTTGCAAAGGCTGATCTGAAGGCGGTAGGGACCGGAAATGCGAAGCTTTCCGCGTATGTCGGCGGAAAGGCCTATAGTGTGAGTGTTTCGGTGAAGGATCTGCCGACTTTTAGTAAATTGAGCGATGGAGCGGATGTCACTCTTTGTGCGATGCAGAGCTTTACTCCTTCCTTTAACCGGGACTTTAATATTAAGCAGGCGGAATGGTATTTCGAAGGGAAAAAACTGACGCAGGATGCCGCCGGGACATGGACCGATGCTGGCAAACATATCTCCATAACAGCGAAGGGTAAGATCACGGGTCTTAAAGCAGCGGATGAACCTCTTACGCTGAAAGCAGCAAGTGAGGGAGAGACGTTAGAACTGAATTTTACAATCAAAGCGACTCCGGTGAAGACAGATCTGTATCTGAATGTCGGTCAGAAAGTAAATCTGAAGCATCGATATGTGACAAATAAGAATATTACAGGGTGGACTTCGGATTCCGGGGAGGAAGGCCGCGGAACGATCGCTCTTCTGAATCAGCAGAATAAAGCCGGAGCAAGCCTGAGCCTGGAAGGAAAGGCTGCCGGGGATGTGACGCTTAGCTGTACCTGCAACGATGAAAAATGCGGCGAAGTTGTATATGTTACGACGGTGCACGTTGAGGATCCTTCTCTTACAACTGACAGCAAGCTTACACCGCTGAAACCCGATACACTGAATTATACGCTGACGTTATCGAATGAAGAGAAATATACGATCGTACAGCCCCGGGTAAGCCAGAAGGTGACTTGGATGAGCAGCGCAAAGGCCAGGGTATTTGTGGATGAAAACGGTGTGATCCACGCCAGGCAGAAAGGTAAGGCAAACATTAAGGCGAAGGTCAGCAACAAGATCGTGAATATTGCTGTAACGGTGAATTAAAAGGCACAGATTTATACTGGTTAACGAAAAATGGTAATGGTTTTCGTTATACTCAATAACGAAAAGGCTTGCCGTTTCGTTATTGAGTGCGCCGGATTCGGGCCGCTTTAAGCGGCATATTTCCTTACCGAATCCGTGCGCATCACTTTATACGGTTAACGAAAATCGGCAACGATTTTCGTTAAC
>JAFSXN010000184.1 GCA_017444015.1 Lachnospiraceae bacterium
AAATGCTTCGGTATCACATTGATCCAGGATCAGCAGATTGCTAAAGATCTGATTAAACGGCTTAAAACTATAAAATAATTTTTGTCGCAATTTGCGACATCAAAAGTGTTATAGCATCGTTGAACAATCAGCTTTCAGCACCCTTTTCAGTTTTTGTGCAAATGTCTGTCCCTGCTCCTTAAAGTACAAGCTGACAACATAGGTTGTCTTCCCAATAGTTCGTCTCACAGTATTTTCGGGCAAAGAAAAAGCGCAGGTATCTTCTATGATAGCTGTGCTTTCGTGCTCCAATATTAAGATTCATCTCTCTAATTCTATCACAGCTTTACCCATCATTCTATAGCTAGCGAGCCGTTTAAATGTACTCCAAAATAGAAAATGCACTAAGGTCATTGGCCCCTTTCCAGAGTCCCAGAATAGTTTTCACTCTAGCCGTTAACAGGATTGATATTTTTTCATGCAAAAAACATATTGTGTCAAATTTGTGAAGCAGCTCTTGGAAAAGGGATTTTTATTTCTAAGCATTTTCCAATTTCCAGTAGGCCTGAAGCTCTGTATTTCAGGAAGAAGACAACAATACTGCTTGTATGGAACCTGTAAAACGTATGCCGTCTGTCCATTGTCCGGTGAAGCAATAAGCAGTTGATCCACAAAAGGTGGTTTTCAAGAGCTGCGTTTGGGTGTAAAATCAGTTTAAGAATTTTCGATTAAAGGAAGCGTATTATGGAATATAAAATCCGCATTTTATGGGACGATGAAGCCTCCGTATGGACAGCAACCAGTGAAGATGTGCCGGGTCTTGTTCTGGAATCCGGATCCATTGATGCACTGATCGAAAAAGTGAGATATGCCGTGCCGGAGCTCCTAAGCATGAATCAGGAGGTTAAGACTGCCAATCTTCATTTTCTGGCAGAACGTTATACGGAGGCCTATGCCTGATGGCAGAATACGAAAAAAGAGTTCGTGACATCCTTAAGGAAAACGACTGCTACTTCGTCCGGCACGGGAAGGGTGACCACGACATCTGGTTCAGCCCGATCACGAATCATCCGATCACGGTGGACGGTAAGATCAAGTCGAGGCATACGGCAAATTCAATCATGAAGGAAGCCGGTATCGATTATAAGGAACTGTAGCAGAATTACTTAGTCAGTTGGCGCAGAATGTTTTTTCGAAACCAAGGAGGAAAACGTAGCCGTAGCGGGCTACGGCGAGGCTTTCCGACGAAGGTTTCGGGAAAACAGACAAGTCAAATGACTAAGTTAATTCGCTACAGTTCCTAAGTTTTGACAGCAACGCTGACATCAACCACAGAGCATACTCTGTGGAAAAAGATGTGCTTTTATGGAAAAACCAGCTTATATCGTACCGGGATTTACAGAAAAGCAGGTGCTCACAGAATTTAGGTTCCAGTGGGCAACCGTGGGGGTTCAAATCCCCCTGGCCGCATTGATAAATGCCTTGAAACGTGTTATAGTTTTAAGGTGTTTTTTTTATTGTTACGAAGCTAAGGAGGATAAAAATGAAGGTAACCGTTACTTATCCGGACGGAGGTGAAAAGACGCTGATCAGCATCCAGGGACGGGTCGATACGATCACGGGACCGCAGCTTGCGGAGGAGCTTGCCGATATTGAATTCGCAGACAAGGATGTGACCTTTGATTTCCGGGATGTGGATTATATTTCTTCGGCGGGGCTCCGCCAGATGATGGTCTTTAAGAAGAAGAACAAGGGCGGCCGGATGCGGCTGGAGAACGTTTCCCAGGAAATCTTTGATGTTTTAAAGACTACGGGGCTCAATACCTCGTTCGATATTACCTGTAATGAATCGGGGATATCGACCTATGTTCAGAAATCCTTCAAGCAGCTTCTTAAGGAAAAGGCGGAGGGCGAAACGGCGCAGGCCGTCTTTCTGAAGGCCTCCGGAGCTTCCTATACCTGGGAGGAGATCAATCAATGCGCCCAGATCATAGCCGCTGATCTTTCGAAGCTCGGGGTCAAGAGAGGCTCCCACGTCGGGCTCTGCTCCTCCAATACCGCGAACTGGATATTGACCTTCTTTGCGATCCAGAAGCTGGGCGCGATCGCCTGTCTTTTTAACTTCGGGTACAAGGCCGATGAGATCGTAAAGGTGGCCGGCGTCGGAGATGTCGACGTACTGTGTTACGGAGAGATCTCTACGATGGCGGACGAGGAAGCGTTTCTTTCGGCTTTGCAGGGCGAGGGAAGCTCCATCCGCTCCTTATACAATATCCGGGAGAACGTGAAGTTTAAGGAACGGCTGTCCGAATACGACCAGGTGGCCGCTCTGTTCGGCGAGCAGGTGGATTCCGACGATGCCTGCGTAATGATCTATACCTCCGGCTCCACCGGTGTTCCGAAGGGTGTGCTGATCTCCTCTTACAATATTCTGAACGCCTCCCGTTCCATGTCCGAAACGATCCGGATTACAGAGAAGGACCGGCTCTGTCTGATCCTTCCGCTGTTCCATATCTTCGGTATGACGGCCGGACTGTTCTGTAATATGCTGCACAACGGCTCCGTTGTGATCCCGGAAAATATCCGGTCCACGACGATCCTGAATACGATAAGGGACGAAAAATGTACGCTGTTCCATTCCGTACCGACGATGCTCCTGGCTCTTATGAACAATAAGGATTTCAATCCGGAAAGCATAGCCTCTCTTCGCGCGAGCATCCTGGCCGGAGCGGCTGTCAGCAAGGCGCAGCTCTACCAGATGAACGAGAAGTTCGAAAATGTCCATTTCTTCTGCTCCTACGGGCTCAGCGAAATGGCGCCGATCAGCATTACCATGTACGATGATCCTCTGGAGCTCGTGGCGACCACGGTCGGAAAGCCGGTCGAGAATATCCGGATCATGATCTCGAATCCCGAGAACGGGGAGGAATGTCCGGCCGGAACCGCCGGTGAGATTCTGGTCGAGGGCTTTAATCTGATGCTGTGCTACTACAAGGTGGATCTGGATGACCAGTCGATCGACGACAACGGCTGGCTGCATACCGGCGATATGGGGTATCTGGACGAGAACGGCTATTTACATATTACCGGCCGTATCAAGGAGCTGATCATCCGCGGCGGCGAAAACATTATGCCGAGCGAGGTCGAGAGCGCGGTTTCAAAGCACGAAGCGGTGGAAAACGTGAAGGTGGTCGGCGTAACGGACAGCTTCTTCGGAGAGGTGGTCTGCGCCTGTGTCGTCATGAAGCCGGGCCGGGAGTTCAACGAGGACGAGATGAAGGCCTTCCTCGCATCGCACCTTGCCAAATATAAGCTGCCTGCCTATTACATGGTCTATAAGGAATTCCCGAAACTTGCGAGCGGGAAGATGGATTCGGTGACGATCAAAAAGGAAGCCGAGGCAAAATTCGGAGCGCACGAAAAATAGGAGAACTCCATGGGTAAGAAAATAATGTATAATGCCGGCCAGCCGTTATGGTTCTGGGGGGCGGACAAAAACGATACCACACATCTTCGGATCGTGCTCGAAATGGATCATGCGATCGATCCGGAAGCGCTCCTTGGTGCGTGGAAAAAAACGATGAAGGTGTATCCTCTGCTGGATTG
>JAFSXN010000185.1 GCA_017444015.1 Lachnospiraceae bacterium
CATACTTGGTGGTGCCAAGCATATGCGGCATGGGGTTTGCTTAGAAAGGAGAATTATGCTATGAGTGATCAGAATGGTTATACTGAATTCAAAGCCTATGAAGAACTTGAGTTCAGGGATGATTTTATGTTTGGCAAGGTGCTGGAGGTCTGATTATATGAAGGAAAGAACGTTGATCATGGACGCTATATTTGAGGAGCGCCAGCGGGCTGAATCCGCTGAAAAGAGGATCAAAGAATTAGAGGAACAGATCGCTTCCCTGGGCTTTATCCCGCACGGGTTGAATGTCAATGAAAATGATACATATAGGAAAATAAATCCGATAACATCAGGAAACTTGCCGAATATTTTATGAAAGAAAACCCCGATATGTCGCTTGAACAGGCTACAGAAATGGCTGAAAATATTTTGAAGTGATCCGCCTTTTCCGATCTGTCACATAAGATAAGATTGCCATTTATACTGGTCAGCGCTTTTCATTACCGATCTACCGTTTTCCGTTTTCCGTTTTCCGTTTTCCGGACTCGCAAACGCTATTCTTTCTCCCCGCCAAGCTCTAACGCGTACCTCACGGTAGCCATGGCATCCTTCGCGTAATGATCGGCTCCAATCTTATCTGCGTACTCCTGCGTCAGGACCGCGCCCCCAACGATGACCCTGGCCCAGGGCGCTTCCTTTCGAAGCAGCTGTATCGTTTTCTCCATGGCAGGGACTGTCGTCGTCATCAGCGCGGAAAGTCCGACAAGCGGAGCCTGCTCCCTTATGACAGCTTCCACAACCCTTTCCTTTGGTACATCCTTGCCCAGATCGATCACCTCAAAGCCATAGTTCTCAAGAAGCAGCTTTACGATATTCTTCCCGATATCGTGGACATCGCCATGGACAGTAGCAATGACAAATTTTCCTCTGCCGGAGGCCTGTTTTCCGCTCTCGGAGACCTTTCGTCTGATCTCCTCAAAGGCCTTTCTCGAGGCCTCCGCGCTCATCAGAAGCTGGGGGAGAAAGATCGTATTCTTTTCAAAGCCCTGTCCCACCGTATCAAGCGCCGGAATGATCTGCTCGTTGACGACGGACAGAGGCTCCTCCGTCTCCAACAGCTTCCTCGCCGCCTCCGCTGCCTGCTCCTTTAAGCCCTTAAGGATCGCCTGCTGCAGAGCCTGCTGCAGAGCCTGCTTGTCGTCTCCGCCGGTTCCGTCGGAATGGATCGCTTCTTTATTATATGACGTCTTCCCGGCTTCGCTCCGGCCGCCTGCCGCTCCCCCCTCTGCTCCGGACTCTGCTGAAGGACCGGGGGCCTGCGCCGGAACCTGAGCGGAAACAGCCGCAAGTCTTCCGATATGTTCGATATAGTCCATGTAGTTTGGATCCAGGCCGTGCAGCGCCCGAAAGGCATAATAGGTCTTCATCATTTCCGCCGAATTCGGATTCAGAATCGCTGCGGAAAGCCCATTCTCTAACGCCGCGTTAAAAAACGCCGCGGAAACGATTTCACGGTTCGGAAGCCCGAAGGACACATTGGAGACCCCTAAAGAGGTCAGGCAGTGAAGTTCTGTCGAAATCCTCCGAAGCGCCTCGATCGTAGAAAGCGCCGCATGATCATCCGCGCTGACCGCCATGGCAAGCGTATCAAAGATCAGATCCTTTTTTGCGATCCCGTATTCAGCGGCGACCTCCAGAATATGCCTTGCAATCTCTACTCTTTTTTCAGCCCTCTCCGGAATACCGTCCTCGTCTAAAGTCAAACATACTACCAGTCCTCCATATTTCTTCACAAGCGGAAAAATCTCCCGCATGACCGCTTCCTTGCCGTTTACGGAATTGATCATCGCCTTGCCGTTATAACGCCGTAAAGCTCCTTCCATCGCGATAACATCCGTAGTATCGATTTGAAGCGGAAGCGCCGTGACCGCCTGCAGCTCCTCGCAGACCCTCTTTAGAAGGACCGGCTCGTCGATCTCCGGAATCCCTACATTGACATCTAAAACCTGCGCCCCATTCTCCTCCTGCCTCAGACCTTCCTTCAGGATATAGTCGATCTCCTCGTTACGAAGAGCCTCCTTGAACCGCTTCTTTCCGGTAGGATTGATCCTCTCTCCGATGAGGACCGGATCCTTCCCGAATGTAACGGCATGGGTATAGGAGCTGATCACAGAAAGGCCCTTATCCGTTACCGGGCGCGGCACGATATCTTTTGTTTTTTCAACAAGTCTTCGGATATACTCCGGCGTCGTTCCGCAGCAGCCTCCGATCAGTCTTGCTCCCATCCTTGCAAATTCCGCGACATCCTCGGAAAATTCCTCCGGATCCACATTATAATACGTTTTACCGTCTTTACTCTCCGGCAATCCCGCATTCGGCTTAACGAGAACCAGGACCGAAGCAGTCCTTAAATACTCTGAGACGACCTCCTTAAGCTCCTTTGGCCCCAAAGAGCAGTTGGCCCCGAGCGCATCGACCCCAAGACCCTCCAGCATCGCAACCATTGCAGCCGGATCGGCTCCCGTCATCAGCTTCCCATCCGCCCCGTAGGCGTTGGAGGCAAAAACCGGAAGGGTACAGTTCTCCTTTGCCGCCAAAACAGCCGCCCTGGTATCGTAGCTGTCGTTCATTGTCTCAATAAAAATAAGGTCCGCCCCTGCCTCTGCGCCTAGGCGGACGGTCCTTGCGTATATTGCGACAGCCTCTTCAAAATCGAGATCCCCGTAAGGTTTGAGCAGCTTCCCCAGGGACCCGATATCAAGCCCGATATATTTTTCCTGAGCTCCCGCGCTGAGCTCCTTTGCCCTTCTGGTATTTTCAACCGCGGCAAAAACGATCCGGGAGAGCTCCTCATCTGAGAAGTTTAACGAATTCGCTCCTAAGGTATTTGTCAGAACGATATTGGAGCCGGCATCGTAGTAGGCCCTTCCGATCCAAGCGATCTCCTCTGGATGCGTAAGATTCCAGCGTTCCGGCTCTTCTCCGGGCAGAAGCCCCCTCTCCTGCAGCAGGGTCCCCGTCCCGCCATCCAGATAAACGAGATGGTCCCGCATGTAATCCAGTAGTTTTATCATGCCGTAAAATCCTTTCCAAGGATCTTCGAAAGATTTTTCAGGATGCCCTCCGCCACCTCCGGCTTGTTCATGGAATAGACATGGACATTGGTGATCCCGTTCGCGTAAAGATCTAAGATCTGGTCCGTCGCGTAGATGATCCCGACCTGCTTCATCGCCTCCGGATCCTGACCGAACTTATCGACCATGGTCTTGAACCGCTGTGGCATAAAAGCCCCGGACAGCCTGATCGCCCGCTCTACCTGGTTGCCGTTTGTGATCGGCATGATCCCCGGGATAACGGGGACCGTAACTCCGGCTTCCCGCAGCTTATATAAAAACGTAAAAAACAGGCTGTTGTCAAACACCATCTGCGTCGTCAGAAACTCAACTCCCGCCTCGACCTTTTCCCTTAAATGCCTGATATCCTCCGCCTGATTTGCGCTCTCGGGATGGACCTCCGGATAGCAGGCGCCCCCGATACAGAAATCGCAGCCATCCTCCCGAAGCTGTCTTACCAGCTCGATGGCGTGATGATAATCCCAACCGCTCCTGTCCTCACCGGCAAGCTCCTCCGGGATATCCCCGCGAAGAGCCATAACATTCCGGATCCCCGCTTCCTTCATCAGGGCAATCTGTCCTGCGACCGTTTCCCTGTTTGACGAGATACAGGTCAGATGCGCTAAAAGCGGCACATTATATTTATCCTGTATGTTTTTTCCGATCTCAAGGGTATATTTGCTGGTACCACCCCCGGCTCCGTAAGTTACGCTCATAAAAGCGGGCTTTAAAGCGGCAATCTTTTCTGTCGCCTCCCGGACGCTTTCGTAGCCTGTTTCCTTTTTAGGCGGAAAGACCTCAAAGGAGAGGCTCATTTCCGGCTTTTTCAAAATATCGATGATCTTCATGACGCGCTCTCCGTAAGGTAGTCCGTTACCGAAGTAATCACATTCGCCCCGTCGCCGACCGCGGTAGCAACCTGTCGTAAGCGCTTGCTCCGAAGATCCCCCGCGACGAAAACGCCGGGTAAGCTCGTTACGCCATCCTCTCCCGCGATAACAAAGCCTCCCTTGTCGAGTTCTACGCCATCGCCTTTAAGGGCCTCGCCCGTAAACCACGCATTGTTCGGCTCGTTCCCGACCGCGACGAAAACGCCGTCCACCTTGAGCTCGCTTTCCGCCTCCGTCTTCACGTTCTTCAGACGGATCCCCGAAACCTGCGTATCGCCCAGGATCTCGACCGCGACGCTGTCCCAGACGCATTCGATATTCGGTGTCTGAAACAAAGCTGTCTGCAGGGATTTTGTCGCCCGAAGCTCGTTTCTCCTATGTACGAGATAGACCTTCTCGCAGCCTCTTGCAAGGAAGATCGCATCCTCCACCGCGACATCCCCTCCGCCGATAACTACCGTTATTTTATTCTTAAAAAACGCTCCGTCACAGGTCGCGCAATAGGACACGCCCGTACCCGAGAGCTTCTCCTCGCCCGGGGCTCCTAACTTCTTCGGAGAGGCGCCGGTCGCAAGGACAACGGTCTTTGTCTGATATTCCGCCTCCTCGGTCCAAATCGTCTTGATCTCCCCGGCAAGCTCTACCGAACGAACCTCCTCAGAGATGCGTTCTACGCCCAGCTCATCGACATGCTCAGAGAACTTCTGCCCGAGATCAAAGCCGTTATAGCCCTTAAAACCGGGGAAATTGTCGATTTCATAGGTATTTAAAATCTGCCCCCCGCCCATAAAATTCTTTTCTATCAACAGCGTCTCAAGCTCCGCCCGTTTCGCGTAGATCGCCGCCGTCATTCCCGCCGGTCCCGCGCCGATAATGATCACGTCGTAAATCTTTCCCATTTTATAACACCCTTTCCTTTCCCATACTGGATAACACGTTTCATTGCCGATCAACCGCAATTCCAGTACATTTGTCCTTGTAACCCTGTCACGCCCCAAAACATGAGCGTATTTTACCACATCCAGCTTGATAACACCACAGAATTCGCAGATCTTCAGTCTTAACCTGAACAGTTTTAAGCAGGATACCAAATTATACTGATTAACGATTTTCGTTGCCGATCAACCGGACTCGCAAACGCAATTCCAGTACGTTTGCTTTATCAAAAACGGCAATTAATTGCGTTCGCGAGTATAATAATAGTAATAACTCACAAGATAATGCAGGCTTCAATACTTCTCAATTCTGCACCTATGTCTCTTAAAGTCCTCGCCCTTTGCCTCCCGGTCATAATTCACGCTGACGAGCAGAAGATTTCCCGCATAATGCTCCAGTATCTGTGGATAGTTCCTTTCCCTGATCTGGTCAGCCGCCGTCTTAACATCCTTATTGTATTTTAATTCTACCAACAGTGCCGGCTTATCAGGATACTTCGGAGAAGGCAGATAGACCAGGTCCGCGTAACCTTTCCCCGTGTCAAGCTCCTGTATGGTCGTATAGTATTTCTGTGCGGCATAAAGAGCATACTGGAGTCCGTAACTCAAAGCTGCCTCATCATTGCAGGTTTTATTCCCGGCCCGGTCATGGGCTTGCTCCATAAGCTCCGCAGTCTTTTCTTCATCTCCTGACCATATAGCTTCTAAAAGTTTAGTAGATATCTCAAAAGCTTTGAAGGTATCTGTCCACTCTTCGGATTTCATCGAAATTTTGAACTCATCCAGGATCTCTTTATTCGGGACGGAAACCTCCCCTGTTTCCAGATTGTATTTCAGATAACCAAGATTGATCAAAAGCGCAAGTACATCATCTCTGCAGGTAAAGGTAGTCATATCATTCTGATAGGAACTGATATCCACCTTTACACTCCCGCCCTCCATCATAAGCACAACCGCGTCCTTCAGCCCATCCAGATTCATACGGATATATTCAGCCAGAGCTTCGTAGGTCTCTGTTTTGTTCCAATAATTCATAATGAGACCTGTAGATAATGCTCTTACAACGGACAAGGGACTGTAAATCGACAAAGGCTGCCCTGAATACTTATCAACTCCTTGTTTTTGCCACATATCAACAGGGATGGAGCCACTGACCAAATAGCCGTCATACCAGTCCGATATTTCCTTATAATCCATATTATATTCCACACAGAGGTTCTTTACCTCTTCCTCCGTAAAGCCTGTGTAAGGCGCAAGCTGCATCGGAGCAATCATTGAGTACTCATTGAACATGTTAAGCGCGGAATGCTTTCCGTATTTTTTTATAGGAAGTATCCCCGTCATATAGGCAAGCGCGATATAATCCCTGTCCTTCAGCCAATCCCGCAGGAAATCAAGATATCTTGTCTGGCCCTTTTTATCCTCCTTGCATTCTCGGAATACCGCGTCCCATTCATCAATAACTACAACAAATTGTCGGCCGCTGTTCCGGCTGAACCTGTCCATACTATACGGAAGATCCTCCGTATCGTACATTGCATCCGGAAATTCTTCTTCCAGATCAGACACTATACGTTCTGTAAGTTTTGTCAGGGATTTTTCCACATTTCTTCCTTCTCTGAAGAAGTCTGTCATAACGATCCGAAGGACATCAAATCGGGCCAGATACCTGTCCCAATCCGCGGCCTTTGATACCTTGCATTTTTGAAATAACTCCCTGCTATCAGGTTTCCCGTAATATGCGCAAAGCATATTGGCTGCTATGGATTTCCCAAATCTGCGCGGCCTTGATACGCAGATATATCGTTGCTCTGTCGAGACAACAGAATTCAGAAACAGCAACATCTCTGTTTTATCTACAAATATTTCCGATCCAACTGCATTCTTAAATGATGTAAACCCCGGATTCAAGTACATTCCCATATCTTACCTCAGAATTATACGAACCGCTGCCCTCAATCAAAGACTGCCTTGTGAGTATTCTACACTCTCAGCCACTATTTTTAAAGCATTTCCAGTACTTTTATTTTCAGCATTTCCCGATAATATTCAACTTAGGGCTTTTTTTTTGATTCTTTTTCCTTTAACATATTTTCCAAAAGATACAAGCACAAACGACAAAAAAAGGAGCAACCCCAATGCAGAAAAAAATGGCACTTATCACCGGCGCGTCCCGTGGGATCGGCGCCGCCATCGCGGAGGCCTTTGCTTCCAGAGACTATGACCTGACAATGACCTGCGTAAAATCCGAGGAGGCGATTACCGAGTTGGCCGCCTATCTCTCGATCCGCTATTCGATCTCCGCCCAGACCTTTTTAGGCGATCTGTCCTCTTTTGAAAAGGCAAATGAGCTCTTTTCGGGTCTGGATGATCTGGACATTCTCGTAAATAACGCGGGGATCTCCTACAGCGGTCTTTTGCAGGATATGGAGCCCGCCGACTGGGACCGGGTGATCGGAACGAATCTGAATGCCGCCTTTTATTGCAGCAAGCTGGCGATACCTATGATGCTGCAGAAAAAAGCCGGAAAGATCATAAATATCTCCTCCGTCTGGGGCGAAAAGGGCGCTTCCATGGAGGTAGCCTACTCCGCCTCCAAGGGTGGGCTGAACGCCTTTACAAAGGCTCTTGCCAAGGAGCTTGCGCCCAGCAATATCCAGGTCAACGCCATTGCCTGCGGTCTCATCGATACTGATATGAACCGCATCTATTCCAGGGAAGAAATCAGTGATATCATCGAGGAGATCCCCCAGGGCAGGATCGGGCGTCCCGAAGAGGTTGCCGAGCTCGTCTGCTCCCTGTGCGACGGCCACGAATACCTGACCGGACAGATCATCACCCTCGACGGAGGATGGATATAAAACGAAAAATCCCGTCTCACCACCATTCCTGAGACGGGATCCTCTTTTTGATCCTTATTACAAAGCGTTGCTTCAAACTCGTCAGCTGTTAAAATACTCCAGAATATCCGGCAACAGCGCGTCAACCTTGTCGTTATCCAGCTGACAGGTCCCCGCGTTCTTATGTCCGCCGCCGCCGTACTTTAAGCAGATATCTCCGATATTCTTATCTACGTCGGGAGAATCCTTAAAGATTGACTTCCCGATCATGACCGCCGTATTCTGTTTCTTAAAGCCCCACGCAACGTGCAGCGAGAAATACGCATCCGGGAACATAGTATAGATCAGGAAGCGATTTCCGGTATAGATAATCTCTTCGTTTCGAAGATCAACGACCACGCAGCGTCCCTCCTGACGGGAGATCCGCTCTAACTGGGCTTTGAACTTCTCCTGCTGCTCGAAGTACATGTCGACTCTTTCCTTGACATCCGGCAGCTTCAGCACATCGTCGATGGAATGGTCGAGACAGTAGTCGATCAGCTCCATCATCAGATCATAATTCGAGATCCTGAAATCATGGAATCTTCCAAGCCCGGTCCTGGCGTCCATCAGGAAATTCATCAGAACCCAGCCGTCCGGCTTCATTACCTCTTCCATCGTAAAGTCCGCGCTGTCTCCCTTGTCGACAGCCGTCATAATCTCGTCGGAGATCCGCTCTAGCTTATCCTGCTTTCTATAATAATTATAAACAACCCTGGCCGCGCTCCGGGCATCCTTCTCGATAATCCACTTTCCTTCCGCCACCGCGTTCGAATTCCTCGAAAGCTCTGACTCATGATGGTCGAAGCAGAGTCCGACTCTCGGATCATACGGAAGATTTGTTGTAATATCATTCTCATTCAGATCGATCTTCCCGTCCTGAACATCCTTGGGATGGACAAACTTGATCTCATCGACCAGATGCATCTCTTTAAGGATCATCGCGCAAACCAAACCGTCAAAATCACTTCTCGTAACAAGTCTCATAGAACACCTCTTTAGTCTGAAATGGGATTACACCAAATAACATTCTAACATATCCCCGGCCTTTTTTAAACAGAAAATTCCACGATTGGAAAAAAAAGTTACCCGTGAATGGTAACCAAAAAAGTTCCACGCCGCGTTATCCAACATCAAGGTATCCGACATCGACAACGGACAACACTCAAAACACGTAGACAATTGATCCGGCTCTTGCTATACTGAGCATAGAAACTTCTTTTATCGGGAGGTGAACATGGGAATCACAAAGCTCTACCGCAAAAGGATCATCCCTATGGAGTGTGTCGCCCTTACTGATGACGAGATTCTGTTTCAGGATAAGGAGCGGATCGTAACGCGCTGGAATACGCTGAAACCAAAAAAAGACCTCCATCATGGTCTTTCCTGCTACTTTTTAAAGGAAGGCTACAAGGTTTCCAAGTTTATGCGGCAGGACGGCTCCCTTCTGTACTGGTACTGCGACATCGTGACCCATACCTTTGAACCGGAAACTAACACCTATGTTTTTACCGACCTGTTAGCCGACGTCGTAATCTATCCCGATAACTCCGTCCGCGTCATCGACCTCGACGAAGTCGGCACCGCCCTGAAAGACGACCTCATCACAAAGGAGCAGTCCATTTCGCTCCTCGACTCCCTTAGTTCTCTTCTCAACATAATCTACAACGGAACCCAATTCAAGGAAATACAGTCTTTTATCGAGAACTATACTTAAGGAAAGACTGATTGATTCAGTCTTTCCTTAGATGCCTCCGGCAGATGCGCAGAAAATCGCAGCGGAAGGCCGCAAGCGGCCGCGATTTTCGCGCAGGAAACGCTTAAATCAGCGTTTCCTTAATAAAACACATGATTCCCAATAATTTGCCCATTAATTTGAGGCGTCGCCCTCCGGAAATATAGACAGTTCCCCACCGGAGTCACTCCGCTCATAGCCTCATCCGCCGCCCGGTAGCAGGATTCCGTTGCTCCCAGGGTCAGACGCGTCGCCAGTCTGCCGCTTGCAACCGGGGAAAACTGTCCCCTCTGATAGATCACTCCGACCATGGTATTCGGATAAGCCGCGGAACGCATTCGATTGATTACGACAGCCCCCACCGCGACCTGTCCGGTATAGGGCTCCGCTCCCGCCTCACAGTAAATCAGGGCAGCAAGCAAATCTCTGTCGCTCCCGTCATAAGGAACCTGAGAAACATCCCGCCACGACATTTTCGCCGCCTTCGCCGACATCGCCTGCTCCGCCGCAAGCTGCTTCTTCAGCTCCGAAAGATTCTTCTCCTGCTCCCTGAGCTCCTTTTCATAGGCCTCCTGTTCCAGCTCAGCCGCGCTCAGGGCTCCGTTTGCGGCCGCAAGAGACCCGGATGTCGATGCTACCAGACTGGTGACCTTCTCCTGCTCCTGCTCCGACTGTTCCTGAATGATCATCAGCTCATTCAGCTCTCTGGCCAGCTTCTCCTCTTTTTCTTCAATCTCCTTCCGGATCGCGATCAGCTCTCCGATCAGCCGCTGATCATACTCCTCCAGCTTCCCGATATACTCGGCTTTGCTCAGGAGATCCGTATAGCTTGTGATCCCTGCAAGCCTCGACAGAAAACTCCCGCCGCCCTTTTCATAGATATGCTTGATGCGGCTCTTCATCAGGCTGTACTGCTCATCCTCTGCCGCCCGGGCTCCGGCAAGCTCCTCCTGGACCTTTAGGACCTCTGCCTCCTTCACCGCGATCTGTTCCTCGAGCTCCTCCAGGTTGTCACTGATCTGCGCCAGCTCTCCATTCAGGGTCGAAAGATAGCTCTGAAGCTCATCCCGCTGATCCGCCAGATCCTCCTTCATATCATCGACAGCCTGCTTCTGCTCCTCGGTGATCTTTTTCAGCTCTTCGGCCTCCTTGATCTTCTCAGAGGTATTAGTCTCTCCGTATACCGGAAATAAGCGTCCTGCTTCGCACATAAATAACACCGTTATTATACCTGTGAGCATCACGCTTATTCTTCGTTTCCTTCTGTCTGCCCGACTTGTCCGGACAGTCACGTTTTTTCTGTAAAGCTCAAAAACCTTCAAAGCGACAGTTCAACCTTTCTCCCCGTACGCTTGTATTCGTGATATTTGACACCCGCCGCGTCAAACATCCTTTTCGCGGCGATAAACGACGGCATCTCCCCATATTTGTCACAATCATAGATCAATGTCCTGATCCCCGACTGGATGATGGCCTTTGCGCACTCATTGCAGGGGAACAGCGTAACATAAAGCTTTGCTCCCTCTAAGGACCCGCCCCGGTAGTTCAGGATCGCGTTCAGCTCGCTGTGCGTCGTATAGAAATACTTGTTATTGAGCGGATCGCCCTCCCTGCGCCAGGGAAACTCATCATCGGAGCATCCGATGGGAAATCCGTTGTAGCCCATGGACAGAATCTTGTTATCCTGGCTTACGATGCAGGCTCCGACCTGCGTATTCGGATCCTTCGATCTCTGCGCCGCCAGCTTTGCGATCCCCATAAAATACTCATCCCAGGAAATATAGTCGGTTCGTTTATCGCTCATATTTACCTCATCTCATCCTACTTTGTACCAAAAATGCGGTCTCCGGCATCCCCGAGTCCCGGAACGATATAGCCGTGATCATTCAGCTTTTCATCCAACGCTCCTACGTAGATATCAACGTCCGGATGCTCCTCCTGCATCACACGGATCCCCTCAGGAGCCGCAATAATACACATGAAATGGATATTTTTACAGCCTCTTTCCTTCAGCATCCTGATTGCCGCCGAGGATGAGCCCCCCGTCGCAAGCATGGGATCCACTACGAAGATATCTCTCTCCGCGCAGTCTGCCGGCAGCTTGCAGTAGTATTCCACGGGCTTAAGCGTCTCCGGATCTCTGTAAAGCCCGATGTGGCCCACCTTCGCTGTCGGAATCATAGTCAGCATCCCGTCGACCATACCCAACCCCGCTCTCAGAATAGGCACGATAGCCAGCTTCTTGCCCTTCAGCTCCTTGACCGTCGTTTTGCAGATCGGCGTCTCGATATCTACATCCGCAAGCGGCAGCCCTCTGGTCGCCTCATAACAGATCAGCATCGCGATCTCGCCGATGGTCTGTCTGAAATCCTTCGTTCCGGTATTGATCCTCCGGATATAACCGATCTTATGCTGGATCAGCGGATGATCCATATAAACTACCTTACCCATACTGCTGCCTCCTCTATTTTATGTTATAGGAAACGAATTATTTTATACTCGCGAACGCAATTAATTGCCGTTTCTGATAACGCAAACGTACTGAAATTGCGTTTGCGAGTCCGATTAATCGGCACTGAAAAGCGTTAACCAGTATAAATTCGTTTACGATAAATAAATCCTTCCAGTATGTTTACTTTACTTTGACCGACAGTTAATTGCATTTGTGCGTATATATATTTTTCTGGAACCGTGCATATTTTGCGCGTTTTTGACCTTACTCGATCGCCGCAATCCTCCTTGCGTGCTTCTCTTCTCCGCAAAACTCTGTGTTTAAAAATGTATCAACAATATCCAGAGCCAGATTCGGTCCTACGATCCCGCCGCCCAGAGCCAGTACATTTGCGTCATTGTGCATCCTTGTCAGTCTCGCGCTCGTCTGCTCCGAACAGAGAGCGCAGCGGACTCCCCTGACCTTATTCGCGACGATGGAAACCCCGATCCCTGTCGTACAGATCACGATACCCTTATCGGCCTCTCCCGCCGCTACGGTCTCGGCAACCCTCCTTGCGTAAGCCGGATAGTCCACAGAATCCGTTGAATCGCAGCCAAAATCCGTCACCTCATAGCCCTTCTCTTCCAAATGCTTAACCACCGCCACCTTCAGCACATATCCCCCATGGTCGCACGCAATCGCAATTTTCATCTCTTCTCTCCTCCCTTCACATCAATCAGCTTTCCTCCCGCCGCTTTAAGCAGACGATTAGAAATGGCCTGACTCAGGTTCTTCTCCCCGGACCAAAGCTCCTCGGCAAAGATCTCTTCGATCCCCTCGTCATCGCAAAACCGCAGGCTTTCATACAGCGCTCCGGCAATCTGTCCCTCCTCTTCCTTACTTCCTATATTTATAACACAAAACTTCTCGTTTTTACAGCCTTTAAAGCCGTTCCCAAAAAACTCCCGGGGACAATTCGTATCTGCCCAGTTACTCTCCTTTTCTTCTCGTGGAAACAACTGCCGCAGATAAAGAGGCACGCTTTCTTCAAAGGCGATCACTCCGCATTTCTTCCCTCTTTCGGAATTCTCTCTACATAGCTCAGAGATAGCGGCGCAAACCTCCTCCGCTCCCCCGCAGACGATGGAAAGCTCCCCTTGTGGCGCATAATGCCGATAGCGCATTCCCGGAGCCTTGGGTCTTAAGTTTGTCGCAGGCTCCCCATTGTCAACCCGGAGAGTCGCAGGTACAAGTCCAGCCTGAGCGTCGGAAGTGCCCCCTTTGCCTGCATCGCCGTTATGAGCAGCAAGTCTGCCGCTCTCCGTTCCGAACACTGCCGGATCATAAAAAACAGCCCCCACTGCCTCCCGTATCATCTGATCCGAAACATAGCCCGGCCGAAGGATCATCGGAACCTCTTCCCCTGTCAGATCCACGATCGTCGACTCCAGCCCGATCACCGACCTTCCGCCGTCTAAAATCAGCTCAATCCGGCCGTCCATATCCTCAAAAACCCGCTTTGCCGTAGTCGGACTCGGCTTTCCCGAAAGATTCGCGCTGGGAGCAGCAATAAAACCGCCTGCTGCCCGGATCAGCTCAAGCGCCGTCCGATTATCCGGCATCCGTACCGCAACCGTCTCAAGCCCGCCCGTCGTCTCCCTCGGCACCAAAGACTTCTTCTTAAAAATCATCGTAAGCGGCCCCGGCCAGAACCTATCCGCCAGAACAAGCGCCTCTTCTGGAACCTCCTCTGCGATCTCATAAAGCGCCGAAAGCTCGCAGATATGTACGATCAGCGGATTATCCGAAGGCCTCCCCTTCGCCGCGTAAATCTTCGCCGAAGACTCCGGGTTCAAGGCATCTCCCCCCAGCCCGTACACCGTCTCCGTCGGAAACGCCACCAACCCGCCATCTCTGATGATCCTCCCCGCGCGGGCGATATTCTCCTCTGTGGGTTCTGCAATCGCAGTCATATAACTCATCTTCCGCTCTTCTCTTCCCACACTTTATTTTCTTTTGCCTGTTCCAAATCTTTCGTTCTGGTCATCAAACTCCTTATCAAAAGTGAGGCGTGCATAACAAACCTTTTCTATGACCGCGAGAAGATTCCATTCACTTCTGAACAATGTGAAGCGTTTAGCACGGAGGCGAGATCCATCCCGAATTTCTTAGGCACGAAGGCTCTTCCTGAGTGGCTTGGAAATTCGTGGATTAGCTCGCCGGAGTGCTGCTTCGTTCAGAAGTGAATGCGACATCTTCAGGAGGTCATAGTGACCAAGTATATTTGCACGCCGGCCTTTATCATTCAGCTTTAAGAACTAACTTCGCGCAATCCCCGGAAAGCAGAGTACTCTCATGCGCAAACCCCTCAATATGCGGGATCGCCTTCATCCCATCCAGGTTCACCGATCCCTCCGACGTCAGCGTAATAACCTCTCCATTCCGCTCCGCCGTCACCGTGCAGACCTTCTCGCCCCGTACGTTTACAATCACGGTATCCGCCGTAAACCCGTCCGCCAACTCGTAAATATGTAACTCCGTTCCCTTCTCGTAATCATAATCGGGACGCGCCTTCTCCGCCGATCCCTTCCCGCCGTGCCAAACATCCATAGAATCGACCAATCCGCCAACCCATTCCTCGCTATTTCCCCTCGCAAGGATTGTATTCGGCAATACATAGATCGGAAGCGAGAAATACCCAAATTTCTGATTGTATACATACGCGCCGCCCTTCATCTTCGCGTCCGTCAAAAGATGGGTCCAGGGGCAGTTTGCCGTATGATGATACGGCAGATAGTAATGCGCGAACCCGTCTTCTTCAAAGATCGGCGCGACTAAAATCCGATCCCCCAGCATATACTGCATATCCAGATAATTGCACAGCGGATCATGCATAAACTCAAAGATCATCGGCCGCATGACCGGCGTTCCCGTCTCGCGCGCCTCGACTGCCTTCGCGTAAATATACGGCATTAACGAACATTTCAGATTGGTAAAGAACCGGACGACATCGTTGCTCTCTTCATCAAACAGCCAAGGTACCCGATAGCTCCCCGATCCGTGGAGCCTCGAATGCGTCGATAAAAGCCCAAACGCCACCCACCGCTTGTAAAGATCAGGTGTCGCGGTCGCCTCAAAGCCCGAAATATCGTGACTCCAGAAGGAAAATCCCGACATCGCGAAGGACAGCCCGCCCCTGAGGGTCTCCGCCATAGATGGATAATTTGCCGAACAGTCGCCGCCCCAGTGGACCGGAAACTGCTGCCCGCCCGTCGTCGCGCTCCTTGCAAACAGTACCGCTTCGTTTTTGCCCTTTTCCTTCTCCAAAAGCCCGAAAACGGCTCGATTATATAAATATGTATAATAATTATGCATAGAAACAGGATCGGAGCCGTCGTAATAAATAACATCGGTTGGGATCCTCTCCCCGAAATCCGTCTTAAAGCAGTCAATCCCGTCGTCCAGCAAGGTCTTGAGCTTGGCAAGATACCACTCCACAGCCTTCGGATTCGTAAAATCCACAAGCCCCATTCCCGCCTGCCAGTGATCGATCTGCTTCACGCCATGCCCGTCGCGCCGCTGCAATAAATATCCGTTTTCAACCCCCTCCTTAAAGAACTTCGTTCCCTGAGCGATATAGGGATTGATCCAGGCGCAGAGTTTTAATCCCTTCTCGTGGTAGCGCGCAAGCATGCCCTTCACATCCGGGAAGGTCCTCTCGTCCCACTCAAAATCGCACCAGTGGAACTCCTTCATCCAGAAGCAGTCAAAATGGAATACCGAAAGGGGGATATCCCTCTCAGCCATCCCGTCGATAAAGGAGCTGGTCGTCTCCTCGTCGTAATTCGTCGTAAAAGAAGTTGTAAGCCAGAGCCCGAAGGACCATGCAGGCGGCAGGGCCGGTCTTCCCGCAAGCTCCGTGTACCGCCTCATAATATCCGCCCCGTTCGGCCCGTCAATCAGGATATAACGGAACTCTTCGCCGGAAACGCTCATTCCCACATACTCCACCTTCTCACTTCCCACCTCGTAGGAAACGTTGCCGGTATGGTCCGCGAACACCCCGTAGCCTCGGTTCGTCATATAGAAAGGAATACTCTTGTAAGCAATATCCGAAGAAGTCCCGCCATCCTCGTTCCAGGTCGAAATACTCTGTCCGTTCTTTACAAAAGCGGAAAACCGCTCCCCAAGCCCGTAGACGCATTCCCCCGGCGCAAGCGAAAGCTCCGTCAGCATGATCCGTTCGCAATCCTCTCTGAGATATTCCTCCCCCGGCAGCATGCTTGAACGCTCCCGGTCATACTGGATATAGGCCAGATTATGGTATTCACAGCCCGTAAGCCTCCGTCCCGGCTTCTTAAGATCAAGCGGCTCCCCGTCCTCTCGTTCAAACAGATGATAAAAGCCATAGGAAAAGTTCTTCCGGTCGATCCGCACCGCGATCCTTCCGTTTACGAGAACCGCCTCGTCCTCGGTAATGGTAACGGAAACCGGCGTTTCCTTCCGGTTCAGCTGAAACCTCGCCTCCTTTGAAAGATAGGCCTCATAATGCCAGGCTCGGACCTCGATCATCCCCTCGCCCGGCGCCGTAAACTCAAGCGTAATCGTCGGAAGATTCAGCGTATCTCCCCGCCCCGTGATCTTCTTCGTCGGGCAGACCACCCGCATTCCGATCACGCTCTCCCCGTCCGCCCCCATCACTTTATCAATAAAATAAGCATCTGAGGCAAAAAACGACGTCGCTCGCTCGCTCTTAATCCAGTATCCTTCTGTAAACTTCATATATATCTTTCCTCCTGAATGAGTTGTACAAAAAAACATTCCAACTGAGGCGACTGAAGAACGCCAGTACTTAGGGCGCGTATTTTGCGCCCTTCGTGCCGCTCTGGCGATTTTTCGTTTTTTGAAAAATCACCGTCCGGAAGCGCAAGCGGGCCGAATTGGATTAGTTGTTTTTGGACAACGGACTCTATTAATAATATTCCACTATAATATCCCATACATACGGCGCCGCCAGACTGATCTCCCAGCCCGCGACCCCCGCCAGCTCAAACGCCTTCATAAACTCGAGCTTCGCCGTCAGAGAAGCCGAATCCTCCAACCACACCTCGTAGGTCTTCTCCCCGATCTTCCAGGTCGCGTAGTTCTGCATCGCCTCAGCATCCCAGGTCGCAGTGGCATGGTAATTATTTAACAGCTCCTCCTCATTCTTCATCGAGGGAGTCACCAACACGCTCAGGTTATAGGTCACATACTCCTCGCCCGGGTCGATAGCCGCGATCTCCTCGTCGGTCTTCGGCGTTTCCTCCCAGACTCTCGTATAGAACGGGACCGCGTTGATCACCTTGTTTGCCGGAACCTCCTTTAGCGTCTCCTCGATCCCCTCTCGAACAAAACCGATGGAAGCAACAGAGCCTGCGACCTTCGAGCCTGCGTAATGCTCGTCATATCCCATGATGACCACATAATCCGCGAAAACTCCCTGCTCCTTTCGGTTATAAAACGTATTGAAGGTTTTGGGAACATAATTGTCCACCGACACCACAAGGTTATTCTTATGGCAGGCGACGCAAAGCTCCCGGATAAACTGAATAAAAACATCGCCGCTGTTCTTTCCGATCGTTTCAAAATCCACGTTGATCCCATCGGCGCCGCAGTCCCTGGACAGCGAGATCAGATTTGCTATGATAGCGGCCCGTTTCTCTGCGTAAGCCAGCGTATCGTAAAGAGAAAGGGAGCTGTTTGCGTTAAAATCATCCACAACGGCCCAGACCTTCATCCCCTTGGCATGAGCAGCTTCAACGTAGCTTTTGGAAGCAAAGCTGCGGATCGTTCCGGTCTCACTCTCGATGGAAAACCAGGTCGGAGCGATGACATTGATCCCCTTCGTCCCCTCGGTTACGGAAGAAAAGGTATCATTTCCGGCAGCCCCAGCGATACTGTGCCACATTAAGACGATCGACTCCCCGGTATTTAAGGAAGTCATTACCTCATCGGGGACCTCCGTCACAGGGGTCTCCGCCATTTCCGTCACCTTTCCCAGATACCGGTTTTCAGCGTAGCCCGTGATCAGGTCCTCCGTTACGACCCTTGAGAATTCTTCACCCTGTTCAAGAACGGTTACTGCCTCTCCCTCCGACAGTTCCGTCAAAATTTTGCTTTTCTTATCCGCCTCTGTCCGAAGACTGTGTTTCTTTGTGATATCTGCCGTATTTACACTTCCCCAGACAGTCTTTAATTCGATCCGGTAGGGCTCGCCCTCCCCCCCGTAAAGCCTTACAGAGAGATTTTTAAAGAGCTTCACATAATCGAGCGCCAGGAAGATGACCTGCCCCTCCTCACTTTCCTCCGAAAAGGACACGAGATAAGGAGTATCGACCCTTCCGCCTCCTGTTTCATAAGAGGAGGTCCCGACCTCCGTTGAAATGGTCTCATCCTCCTTTGTATACAACAGCCGGTTGCTCGTCTTCTCATAGAAGAATCGGCCGGTATACAGCTCCTTAATATCCGCAAGCGACATATAAGGCGTTCCGTTTTCGATCCTGATCCGCCCCTCCGTAGGCTCTCCCGCGATCACAACGACAGCGCTCGCGTTATCCGCTATGCCGAAATACTCATACAGATCCTGCGTTTCGGTCGAATAGGAAAAGCTCTCAAACAGCCCTGTTTTTACCGAGACCAATACAACGACCGCGATCAAAAGGATCGCAATGAGCGGAGGCAGGATCGCCACCAGGATATTTCTCTTTTTCTTTTTCTTTTTCCTTCTGCGGCGCCTCCTTCCGCCCGAGGGTACAGTTCTCCTGCCGGAGTTTTGGCTCCTTCTCCCTCCCGGATCCGCGCCCGAAAGGTCTATATCATTAAAATCCAAGTCCAGATTATTATACTCCAAATATTTCCTCCACCTGTTTAGATAAGCGGCCATCCGCCGAGGCACAAAAACTTACCGGAGGCAGCTTCTGCTCTTCGAACGTATTATTTTGCGTACACTTCCTGTAATTATATTAAATCCTTGTGTATTTGTCACTAAAAAACCGAAACGACCCCGCTGCATCCATAGAAGGGTCCAATTTCTTTTTTGATGCAGCAGGGCCGTAAAAAGCTGTTTTACAGCTCCTTTCCTGTCCTATCCGGTCTTCTCCGTTTTAATAGTTGCATAGGAGCTATTATGCTCCAGACACCCGAAACGAAATACCCCTTAACAGGCGGATACCTTATCGAATCTCACCTCTACTACCCGTCCCTCATCATCTTCCATAAGATCCTCCATGTAGCCGACATCCTCGAAAAGCGCTCGGATATTGTCCATCTGGGACACTGGAGACAGATACTCTCCGCCCCTTGAAACCAATGCGCCTCTTTGGATAGTAGACAACAGGTAATTAAAAAAACATTCTCCATTTATTACCCCCATTGCCGCTGTGCCGGTATTTCTCCAGAGCTTTCCATTCCTTTGGTACTAGACAATTAACTATGGTTACACTCGTGATACGTTCAGAAAACCCCCGGAGCGCTGCCGGACAAAGCGTATGAAACACAGACAGGATGGAGTAAACCTGCGATAAGACAAGTATTATCGAGTAGAAAAGACGAAGTCGTGCCCTACTCGCCGCGCGGCTTCAGCCGGAAAACTTCCGAATGCGAGGCTGCGCATAAAAATGAGACTCCGCACCTGCAGTCAATAAAAATACAAACCTGATGGTTGGATTCTGTCGTTTCGATACTTATGAAACGATGGATAGAACATAAACCGTTCAGAAGATACTCAGACCCAAAGCCTGACCTGAGCAATAAGTGTAAAGATCGCTGCTAAACGAATAATGAAAACAACTATTCAACTATCCTCCTTCTGCTGCTGACTATGCAGAAGTCCCACGAAAAGAGTATAATACAATGATTGTTTTTTATCAAGAACATTTTTTAAAAAATATGGATCAATCAAACCAGCGCGCCGA